>DASRSD010000159.1 GCA_035656635.1 Pirellulales bacterium | reverse complement strand
CGCAATTGCCTGCTTCTCAGGCAATTGCGCCAATAATAGGTCAGCGGTATCAGCATCTAATGATGCAAGCAACACGGCCGCTTTGTGGGGAGACACTTGATTCATCGTTCTAAGTACTTGGCTTAATTTGCGGTTCCGATCCAGTTACGGAGAATGTTTGCAGCGGCGTCGGGATCTTCGCGCACAATTTCAACTAGTTCGTCTCGCAACGACGGACCGCTTTTGCTGCGACGACGACGGAGGCGTGGTACAGCGGCAACTTGTGTTGGCACTTCTTCAGGTGCCTCTTCAGTGGATGTTGTGGCAGTGGACGTATGCATCAATTCTTTCGATTCATCGGTAACAGAGGCTGGCACACTGCGGACAATTGAACGCACTAATAGCAGACTAAAGATTCCGAGCAGCGCCATACCGAGAGCACTGGCATGTTCGGTAAACCAAACTAAGGCATGGTCGGCTGTGCTTGGCTTTTCAATTTCCGGAACGGGCATGCTAGTAAATGATGTGACTATTACCGGATCACTGCTGGAGTCTTCCGGAGCCGGAATGATACCGATCACGCTCTTCTTAATTTTGGTGTTTTCTTCCGTTTCAATTTGTGATATTGCGGCTGCCTCCGGTTTTTTGGGTGTTGCGCCCGTAGGCACTGGATTACGTTGCTGCCAAACTTCTTCGTAGTAGCTGCTGGGAATTCCAACGGAAACCGTTACACGCTTGGGAGTCAAACCTGCCTTGCTAACTTGACGTGATTCATTGCTGATCATGTTTCGTTCGTGTCGCGTGGTCGATTCATCTTCGGTGCGTGAACCGTTGCCGCCAGCGCCCACCGCCGCAGGGGCATTCACACCGCCTTGATTTCCGACTCCTGGCCGGCCGCTCGGTAGCGACGTGTTGGAATTGGACGTCTTATTTGACTCCGAAACTTCGTACGCCACGGCTTTCGGGTCAATTTTGTTACTTGTCTCAGTTTCTTCCAGCTCTGGATGTAACTCGGCATTGACCGTAACCACGACACCTTTGACGAAGCTGAGTGTCTGACGAATATTGTCAGCGTACTTTCGTTCGTATTCCAGTTTGGTATTAAGATAGCGATCCTGGGTGGCATCGACGATGCTGCCGGGCTCGCCGCCAGGGTATGCATGGCCGTTCACGTCGACCACTGCCACGCTCTCCGGTGCAGCGCCGATGGCAGGACCAACCGCCAAGCGAATCATTTGTACCTGCTCCGAATTCAGCATTTGGCTGCCAGTCGGTTTGACGGTGACGCTGGCGGTTACTAGCTTTTTGGAGTTGAAGGCTTGTGGAGGCTCAACGTTATACAACACAGTTGCTCGTTCGATCCCACTCATCTGGCCGATGATTTTGGACAATTCGTCCTGCAACGCTACCTTTACTAGTTCCTCGCGTTTTCTGCGATCAACGAATGGGCCGCCGCTATCAAGCGATTTGGTGAGTGAGTCCAAAAAGTTGTGCGGTAGCGCGCCGGCGTCCGCTAGTGCCGCCATGTATGCAGCCTGCTTACCCTGCGGAACCCGTATGCGGTTACCTTCCAACTCATAGTCGCTGAGGTTCTTTTTTCCGAAAGCTGCTTCCATGGCCGGCAGCTGGCTGGGCGCGACAGGTTCGCCACCGAACAGGTAGCCATCGGCGCCGGCAAACTGATGATTGAACAAGTACGCCACGCTGATCACGATAACGAGTAACAACAGTGCGGCTGTAATCCGTGCAGCCGGCGTCATTGAGCGGAACAAATCGGTCAGTTGAGCAATCGCTTTATTAAAAAAATCCACCGGCTTATGTCCTTACTGAGTGCTATAAAATGTCAAATTCGGATATCTTGGATTTCTTCGTATGCCGAAACGAGTTTGTTGCGGATTTGCATGATCATACGAAATGCGATGTCGGCTTTTTGAACTGCCGTCAATACTTCAGCGGGATTCGCGTCACCGCCTGTAAATAAGGTTTGGACCGCCTGATCGGCGTCTTGTTGCATCGAATTCACTTGTTCGATGGAGTTCAGCAGATAGTCCTTGAAGGATGTTCCGTCATTCGCTTGCAATCCGTTGGCATTTTCAGCGCCAATCGCATTAGCGCCGGTTGATTGCGGCAGAATAACGCCACCAGTGCTGTGCGAACTCATCGGATTGAAACCGGAAACGTAGGACATCGAATCAGCAATCAGTGATTAGTTTATTGGAAAGTGGTTCGTTCTTGGACCCTTTATCGTTACGCTACAATCCTCAACGCCTGCTGGATCATGCTTTTGGACATTTCTACTACCCCCACGTTCGCTTCGTACGCACGACTGGCTTCCAAAGCATCGACCATTTCAGTCGTCATATCGATGTTCGGATAAGCCACATAACCTTGGTGCGGCCCTTGCTTCGCAGCATCGGGATGACCCGGCTGAAATTTGTAACGCGGTTCTACTTGAGCGGTTTCCACCGATTGTACGCGTACGCCCTCAGCCCCATCGGCGTTCTGAATGGAATTGTCGGTGGCGAAGATCACAAACTTTGGCTGGTACGGAATCGCCTCCCCTTGTCCATTGCGTGTGGTAGACACATTGGCAATGTTACCTGCGATGGCGTCCATCCGGAGGCGCTGTGCTGTTAGTGCACTACTGCTAATGTCAAGAGCTGGGAACATGGTTGTTACGCGTTGGCAAGTGGTCTCAAGTTTAAGTCAAGGAACGAACCTAAAGTAAAGTGGAATAACCCGCTTCAGTGTATTAGGGTTTACTGTCTTTCATTACGCCTGCTCGCTTATGGCTACCTGTAACAAATGGAATTGTTCCGTTAATACCGCAAGTGCGGTGTTGTACTGCATTTGGTTTTTCGTTAATTCAGCCACTTGTTGTTCTAGGCTCACTTTTCCGTCGTCGTGACGCAAAATGGTTTCGAAGGCGTCTTCTAAGTACATCGCGGCATCGTCCGCCACGAGCGAATCGGTGTTTGTGATACTGCTTCCTTCGCCCTGCGGAAATTTGTGGGCGTCTATAGCCTCCTTCAATCGTTCTTGGAAAACTGCAGTCGATAAATCTCGCGCCTTGTAGCCGGGCGTATCGATGTTGGCGATGTTCCCAGCTAGAACGTTGTGTCGCGATTCGCCGAAGCGTACCACTTGCTCCAAAATAGGAATCGTACTTGCTTGAAATAGTCCGTACGTCATAGGCAGTGCTGCGGCAACTGCCCCCGGGCAAACTGGAGATGCCCGATGCAAGCTGCGCGCCACGGTTGTGCTATCACTCAAATGAGCATTTAAGAAATAGTTTGATCAAACTGCAAGTTCAAGTGACAAAATACGTTGGCAATGCGAAATGGATAATTGTCGACGCTCTCGCAAAATCTCTCGGAAATGACCTGTCAAATTTATGGGCGCGAATCGGCAGATTCGGCGCATTGCAAACGGCAATATTTGCGCGACGAGCGGTGATTGACTGACCATCATTGTCTTTATGCCGCCTTGGTGAAAACCTTGGTTCGCGGAGCATAGCCATATTCTTTGATTTTTCCGGACAACGTTCTCAGACCAATGCCCAATGCTTGAGCAGTCTTGGCACGATGTCCGCCAAATCGCTCAAGAGTGGCTTCAATTAACTTACGTTCCATGGTTTCCAGGCTTAGCCCACACGCCATCCCTTTTCCCAAGAAAGCTGTATTTTCGTTTGCTGAACTTTCGCTCCGTTCTCCTCTGGCTCCAGAGGTGCTGCCGTGCAAGCTTAGCCAACCACGGAGTTCGTCTGCCGTTATCGGACCTCCCACATTCAAAACGCTCGCGCGGGAAATAATATTTTCAAGTTCGCGCACGTTGCCTGGCCATTGGCATTCACAAAGCAATTCCACTGCGCCTGGCTGCAATTCACACGGATTGCGCTGCAAACGTTGAGCGGAACGGAGCAGAAAATGTGCAATTAGGTCCGGAATATCATCCCGTCGATCACGTAACGACGGCACTGCCAACGGCACGACGGCCAGCCGATAGTACAAATCTTCGCGGAATCGACCTGCGGCAATTTCGGCTTGCAAATTTCGATTGCTTGTTGCCAATACCCGCACGTCAACATAGGTAGTAACACTGCAACCAACACGCTCGAACGATTTTTCTTGAAGAACGCGCAAAAGTTTGGCCTGCAGCGCCAAATCGATTTCAGTAACTTCATCCAGTAAAATGGTCCCTTGATCGGCCAATTCGAAGCGACCTGTTCGCGGGCCTTCCGCTCCGGTGAACGCTCCCCGCTCGTGGCCAAACAGTTCGCTTTCCATTAGTTGAGCGGACAGAACTGGGCAGTTAAGGCTGACCAACGGAGCTTGCGAACGGCTGCTGGCCGCATGAATGGCGCGGGCCACTAACTCTTTGCCTGTGCCGCTTTCGCCTACAATCAATACCGTTTCCGATGTGCGGCTCACCTGTGCAATTTGCATGCGGAGTGATTTCATTGCGGCGCTGGAACCAATCATTGTTGCACCGCTTGCTCCGAAATTGGGTAGCTTCGTACTTGCATCCTGTTGTCGCCCATGTTCAATTGCTCGACTGACCAAGCGTTCTAACTGATCAGCGTCAAAGGGCTTTTCAATGTAATCAAATGCCCCATGTCGCATGGCATCCACTGCTGAAGCTACTGTGGCATGCGCTGTGACCATCAAAATCTGCGCGCCATGCGGTAGCCTTCCTAAGTGATGAATGAATTCAAGGCCTGACATTCCGGGCATCTGTAAATCAGTTACGATGCAATCGAAGCTTTCTTCGTCCAACTGATTGAGGGCCTCACTTGCGCTGGCCGTGCTCTCTACTTGGTGACCCGCTGCCCGCAACACGTCGGCCATCGATTCGCGCGCTTGACGATGATCGTCGACTATCAATATCTGACCGGCGACCGACTCTGGTGAAAACAAGGCAGCGGCTTGTGGAGTGGTTTGTTGTCGATTTGATTTCCTCATGCAGCAGCCTCCATGGTGTGTTGCTTCACAGGAATCCGAAGCGTAAAAGCAGCGCCTCCTTCGGGACAATTGCGCGCCGTCAAGTCGCCGCCGTGAACTTCTACGATTCGACAAACAATAGCCAATCCCAGTCCTGTGCCGTTACTTTTAGTGGTGAAAAACGGTTCAAATATTCGGTGGCGAACTGTATCGGACAGTCCCGGTCCGCTGTCAGCGATTTCCAACTCGAAGCCTTGTGGCCCACTGTAGGAAGTGATTATCAATTGACCGCCCTTCGGCATTGCGTCGATCGCATTGAGGGAAAGATTTAAAACGCAACGGCGGAGCATGTCACCGTCAGCAAACACAAAATGTACGGAAGGTACATCTAGCTCAACTGCAATTTGCTGCGCTTCCAATTGAGGCGCGAGCGATTGAAGCACCTCTTCGATTAATTTTCGTACCGCTACGGCCCGGCGTACCGGATCACGCTCTGCAGTAAAATGCAAAAGATCATTAACAGTAGCATCCAAGGAAGTGAAACCCGCTGCCAGTTTGTCGAGCAGTTCGCGGTTCATAGCATCCTCGGAAAGCCGGCGACGAAGGAGGCTCAGGTACAAAGCCACGGGCACCAAGCTATTTCGTACTTCGTGAGCCACATGCGAAGCCATTTGCCCCAAGTCGGCCAACCGATTTTTGCGCGCCAATTGGCGATTTTTTGATTCCAACTCGTCGGTGAGCCGACGGACTTCTTGTCGCAGCGTCTCATGCGTTTGCTCTAAACGAAGCGTCGCATTGTGCCACGCCGATAGCACTGCATGCAGATCGGCTTTGGCATCGAGCTGATCACGCTCGATATATAATCGTGGAGACGACATTAGTTTCACTCCGATGATAAATCCACTTGTTTAATCGTGGACGTTTTCGAATCGACGTAGGCCTGGCGCGCCTGAACGGCAAAATGAACTGCGTGCAGACGGTTACTGGCTTCGTCACGGCGCACAATCAATTTGCTTTCGCTTTGCTTTTCAATCTCCACCACTTCGGCCAGCAACCGCTGACAGGCCTCGGCTAGTTCGGCACAACGACGGCGATCATCCTGGTTCAACCATATCCGGTCTTGTGGAAATTGACTTCGATACGGTTCAAGTTGCCGTTGTATTGATTGCAATTTCCCCATCAATCCTTGTTTTATCGCTAACAAATTCAATAGTTGACTCAAATTGCTGCCATCGATGAATTCGCATTGTCGGCCGACCAATCTGCGCACCTGTAATAGCAACTCACATTTTTGGGCGAGCAGTTGGGTGAGCGTATTGGTGTCGAGCAAATTTGTCATCTTGTGGAATCCAGTACACTTTATTCGTTGGCTACAGTTCCGCCATTTCGTGCAGCACTTTGCTCCATTCCTCTCGGGTATAGTTCGTCGTCAGAGTGAAATTGGCATCTTTATTGATCCGCGCTAGAGTGGCTTCTGCCAGAACAATTGTTCCATGTGCCTGTTCCGGGCAATTTAGCTGGCGGTAACAATTCGACATTTGTACAAACGCGTCGAGAGCCGCCGGCTCATTACGGCACAGATTGGCCGCATCTGCGTAGGCATGAATAGAGTCGTCAAAACGATTTAATTCGTACAGTGATTGTCCTATGGCGAAGTAACAGTTCCGTAGGATTGCACGGTCCAACGGATCTGGGCTCGCCTCCTTTTCTCGATTGGTGATCATCATTTGCGTCTGACGATACTGTTCCAATGCGGCGTTCATATTTCGTAACATTTGATTAGCGTCGGCAAGACGTAGCTTCTCTACAGTTTCAACCTGCATTTTCTGTTGAGCGTGTTGGCCGATATGCCGATACGAATCGGCAACTAAATATCGAGCTTCGATCGCTTGCGGCGCATGAGGATATCGTTCCACAGCTTCTTCCAACCGTTGGATTGCGTCTTCATAGCGCCCTGCAATGTGCAGCAAAGAACCAAGTGCGAATAAAGAATCACGCCATTCGGCACTGTGCGGTGTGAGTTTGCCTCCGTCGAGATTGGCGCGCAACATTGCTTCGGCTTTCGCTGTATCGCCTTTTTCTAAATTCGCCTTAGAGGCAAACAGACGGGCTTGATAAATAGCTGGATCGCTGGCATAGGAATCAATACACTCGTGCAACGCCAAAAGGGCCTTGTCCGTGTCACCAAGCGTTAAGCGTGCTTCACCGAGAAGCAATAATGCAGTTGCTCGGCGCCGACGAAGCTCGTTTTTCAAATAGGACTCCAGTGAAACCGCGGCATGCTCGTAATCATGCCCTTCAAAAAAGCACTGTGCTTCGTTCCACAAGTCGTCAGAGTACGTACGACTGGTGCTATGTACCTCAGCGAGCTTGGCAAACGCCAATCCGGCCCGGCGCAAGTCGGAGCGAGCTTTCGCGGACAAAACTTTTGCTTGATCAGTTGAGGCGGTCACCGCTTTCGACAAATATGTGTTTGCGGTAGCGCGAAGGAGATCACCGGTAAGTTCTAATTCTCGCTGCGGCGGAAAAAGTGGCTGCAACAAACGTGAAACCTGTGCAGCTTCCTCAAATTGAGTTGATTGTAGGTCCTGCTCATACGTCGACAGTAAGTTTTTGCGTACTTCGTCAACAGAGAGCAGATCGTTTCGGTACGTTGTCGGGTCGCCAACTGCTTGCACGACATGACGCAGCAAGGAAATGGCTTCTTCGTTGCGTGCCTGACGCCGCAATAGAGTCGCCGACTGGAATGCGGCAGCGATACCTTCGGCACTGGCGAGATTTTGCTCACGCACGCGCCGGAATTGATCGCCTGCTGCATCAGTATTGCCAAGCTCCAATTCACATAACCCTAGTAAATAACCGGCCCGGAGCACGACATTTGCTGGGACACCACTTCGGTTTTGAACTTCCTTTAGCTTTTCGACAGCCTGCTGGTAGGTGGTCGCAACTTCATTGTGTGCCTGATCGTCAGTGCTGGAATTATCGGTCAGCGCGCGAGCTTCGCGCATCAAGAGTTCCGCTCGGAGTAACTCGGCGCCGGAAAAGTCTGCAGATCCAATGTGGATTTTTGCTAGCGCGGCTTGGCAGCCTGAACGATCGTCGAGATGATCGAGAATTCGGGCGTTCAGCAATAGTGCAGCATCACGTTGCTCCTCCGTAAGCGAAGATTCGGCCAAATATAGCTCACTATGCTTCTGAGCCTTGCTCCAGTTGGCATCAGTGCCTTGCGAATAGGCAATTGCCAAGAGATTATATGTTTCCGGATCGGCATGCGAATCGGCGTTGATCGCTTCTTCCAGCACAGTCCGGCTTGCAGAATATTTACCCGACAAGCATAAAGCCTTACCCAATAGGAACAGGCCCTGCGACCGGCGACCTTCCGGAAAGCCGAGTACTCGAGCTTCCTCTAAATATCGAGAAGCCTTTTGAAAGGCACCCTGACGGTCACCTTCCGGCAGTAATTCTCCTTCATTTATAGCAACAGCACCCAGTATAAATGAAGGACCGCCGCGTTCTTGTGGCTCGAGTTCCACCGGTTTTAAAAGATTGGCCATGGCTTTAGCTTCCATCAAAGCTTGATGATCAAGCGCTTTAAGCGCCATGGAGAGCGTAGCCAGATGCTGGACTTTTGAAGTCAAATACTTCGGCACCCACACGAATAGCGCAACTACGTGCACAACGACCAATAGCACAACCATCGACATGGCAATTTTGGTCCGCTTCGACCAGCGCGCAATACGACCAAACGTTGAAGCGCGCAACCTGGCTGCCAAGCCCGGCCGATCAGGCTGCGCGGTGTTCGAGGTTGGTTGTTGCTTGGCCATCCTTGGCTAACGGCGCACAAATTCTGTGCGGACGATGTATTGAAAGGAACTCCACCGCATCCTGCGGTGGAGTGCGACATAGATCACCAACAGTCCAAGAAACTTTCCAGGGGCCGCCACGGAACCGCGACGGCCTATCTTAAATTTGCGACAGTTACCAACAAGACGAGAAAAATCGGGCCGGGTTGTACCGAATTCCGCCAGTCGTTGTCAATCCATGTTGGCAGTGAGAAAGAGATCAAACCCTGCAAGCTGCAGAGAAGCAGCAAGCATGGCCACAACCGCTAGCAAAATGAAATTGCTAGCTACAATATTAGGGCTTGGCCTGACTCAGAGATGCACTTCATCCCACGCCGGTCTGGCGCGGTGGAACCACATCGGACATCACGGTCTGTCCGACAATTTGCTCCATAATCCAGCGATCAGCATCCGCTAACATCTGTTCCGACAGAGAACCATCGCCCGGATATTCGCGCAATGTAATCGACATGCCGGCAGCATGAAATAGGCGTAAATTATCGCACACCTGTGGCGTAGGATAGTAACTTCCTTCCCGACAAGCAGACACATGTAAGGGAAGTTTTCGAACTGTATTTAGTTTTGCCAGCGGAGCGCCTTCAGTCGGAAATGGTCCGCACAGCGATAGCACGCCGGCATATCGCTCGGCCTGTTCCGTGGCAATCCGAAATGCCATGGTGCCGCCCGATTCGTATCCTGCCAAGAAAATCCGATCGTGCCGAATATGAAATCGACTTTGGGCTTCGGCAATCGCCGCACTTATCGCTTGTTCGGCCCAAGAACTATGTTGAAGGGATTGTTGCCAATGATAACCCCGTCCAGCCCCAGATCGAGATAGCCCCTTCAGCGTTCCGCGCGGCGCAACAGCCACATAATTGCGCATACTTATTAACGGCATAATCCGCTGCAACTGTCGTTCGCTATCGCCTCCGCCATGTAGCCAGACGAGCAATGGATAGGCGTAATTGCGCTCGTAATGCAGGGGAGCAAATAAGGCATGCGGATGCTCGGAAGAAGTGCCGTAAACACCTGTCGAGCAGAGCTCGACGGACGGCTCAGACTTTGGCAAGGCGGAAAGAGTTTGTTGCTGTAGGCGATTCATCATTCAATTAGTTACGCCTTGTGCTTGCTAAAAGGTTCGTGGTTCAAAAGACGAAATAGTCCGACCGACATTACTGCAAATTAACATACCCGTACGATGAGGACTGTAAGGCACCTAGCGGAAATATGTCAACATCAATGCCGGGTTTGCAATGCGGAAACGGCAGTCAAAATAGCTGGAATCGACACACTCAAATCATTTCGAGAAATAACGCGCTCGCTGATCGCGCCGCTCTGCCTCTAAAAAACTACCCGGTTAGTCCCTCCATTACCTTCGTCAATTCCTTGACTGCTTGCACACTCTTTTGGAAATCGGCTAGTTCTTGCGGCGTAAGTTTGAGTTCGACAATTTTCTCGACTCCGCCTGCACCCAAAATCACGGGCACGCCCACAAAATATCCACCAACGCCGTATGGTTTATCACAATAAGCAGCACACGGGATAAGCCTCTTCTTGTCTCGTACAATCGCCTCCACCATTTGAGCCGTAGCTGCAGCTGGCGCGTAGTATGCACTACCGGTTTTCAACAGTCCAACGATTTCCGCACCTCCAGTGCGTGTGCGCTGGACTATTTCGTCCAATCGCTTGGCATCAATCAATTGAGTTACCGGAATTCCTCCCACTGACGTGCAACTCGGCATAGGAACCATGGTATCGCCGTGGCCGCCCATCAGCAGCGCGGAAATGTCTTCTACACTCACACCTAATTCCATGGCCAAAAACGTGCGGTATCGCGCCGTATCTAACACGCCTGCCTGCCCCAGAACTCGGTGCGGCGGAAAACCAGTAACTTGCCAGGCCCGTTGCACCATTGCATCCAATGGGTTGCTTACGACAATCACAATGCAATTTGGGCTGTTGTTTTTTATTTCCGTTGCCACCGAACCGACAATCTTGGCATTGGTGGCCAACAAATCGTCGCGGTTCATGCCCGGTTTGCGGGCAATTCCCGCAGTGATGACGACGACATCACTGTTTTTTGTGTCTGCATAATTCGTGGTGCCGATAACGTTGGAGTCAAACCCAACAATTGGCGACGCCTGCATCAAATCGAGCGCTTTACCGGCTGGCATTCCTTCTGTTTGCGGAATATCGAGCAGAACAATGTCGCCCAATTCGGCCGCGGCGCACCAGTGAGCCGTAGTAGCGCCAACGTTGCCGGCACCAATGATCGTAATTTTTGCACGACGTAGCATCGGATGTTAATTTGTAATTTTCAACAATTGATTTTTCTTTCGTTGCAACCTAATCCAGCCATAGTCCTTTGCAAAGGGGGGGAGGGCAAAATGATAAAATGTAAAGGGCAATTATCAAAAAAGTGAACTTAAATGAATGACATATAGAGAGCATGGTCTTCGCCGTTCGCGTTGCTAGATCAACGAGTGCAGAAGTCGATTTCTGCTAGCGGCGCTTCGCAAATTAGTACTTGCTTGGTGTCAATCCACCCGCAGCGCGAAATGCAGAATCGCCCAAAAGTGGCAAGCTGTTCCGGCCATCACCCACAGATGCCACACAGCGTGCATGTATCGATGACGGTGATCGTAGATTAGAAACAAGACTCCCACGGAATAGCAGATTCCACCGGCGAGCATCCACCAGCGAACTTCAATTGGCACCAACTGCAGCATCGCCCAACCACCCAGCAGCGGCATCCAACCTAACAAAAGGGGAACCGCGGTCGAAACATTGTTGATTCGGTGGTTTAAGAATATCTTGCTGATAAAGCCAGCTATTGCAACAATCCAAATCGCAGAGAGCAAAATCCACCACTGACCACGATTCAGGTAGGCTGCTGCAATTGGAGTAAATGTGCCCGCAATAAACAAGTAAATGCAGCCTTGATCGAGGATGCGAAATAAATATCGCAATCGAGGCTGCGAAAACACATGCGATGCCGTCGAGGCGGCATACACGGCTACCATCGTGGTGGAGTAAATCAACACAGCTGCCCATAGCCACACTTCGTTCGCAGCTGCCGCGCGCATTAACACAGCGGCCGCAGTGACGCTCAGCAGTAAGCCTGCGCCATGGGTAATTGAGTTGGCTATTTCCCCAGTACCTGTTGGCATCGGCATTTTATAATTAGCGCCGGCGTCAACCACTCCATCGCTGCCCGACAATGCTGCGGACAACCATCCGGCCGCGGCTGCATCAGATGGATCAACTGGTGGAATGGATGGAAAAGAGACAGACATCGGCAACGAGCACCATAAACTGCATAAATCTCAAAAAATCACTCCTTTCGTTATCATCGGCCCGCCATGCACTGGAACAATATGGTTTTCTATATTGCCGGAAGTGTCAAGAAACATACGACCATCTTCTGAGAAATTTTTTATTTCTTGGCTTATCAGCTTGACTCCCCTGTAATGGGAGGCCGCATGATCAATTGTTGTCAGCATGTCAATTTACTTCGGCATGCAATTTGTGATCTGAAGGGCAAATTATGGGAAAAGGAAGCTATTCAGCATTGGTGAATTCTCCAAGATCACGGGCCGAACTGTGAAAGCACACTGCGTTTTTATCACGAGCAAAAACTGCTGGAACCGTCCTGCATCGACGATCAAAACGGGTATCGTTATTACAATGCGGGAAAGATTGAACCCACTCATTTGATCGTCTTGAGAGACGTAGAGTTTCCACTTCCGGAAATCGCCGAGATATTGCGGAATTGTCACGATGAAGCTGACATGCTGGCCTACTTGCAGCGTCATCAAAAAATGTTCGCTGAAAAAGGTGGCGCACTACCGGCAAATAGGCGATTGTCTGGATCAGATCATCAAGCAACAGACAACGAGGGTGGGCATGCAAAGTAATCACTTTGAAGTAGAAGAAAGCATGATCAACCCTATAGTAATTGCTGGGGTATGTCTCTTCAGAGGCAGCCCCAAAAAGCATCTGACCGAAATTTAGATACTCATCCAGGCTTAGGAGAATTTGCAGAACATCAGGTAGCCCCAACGGCATATCGTTTGAGGTCGACACTACAGTCGTTTCCAAGCCTGGCTAACTTGCAAGTGCCCTGACACATGTACATTGAGCAACCATAGCCAGACGAATGGCGTAAAGAAAGCTGCCAGATCGGAAAGCACAATCATCCAGGCCTTCCATTGCACGGTCGGCTCAAAAAATAAATTGGCCGAAATGCACCATAGCATTAGCATTCCAATGACAATCGCTCGCACTAGTGGTTCGCGCGGCCGGCATTCGTTACCAAGCCGAACTTGCAGGCCGGCCAAGAAATAACCAAAAGCTATTAACGCGGCCGCAGTCGTAAGACCAAAAACAATGCTTGGCACGGTTTTCGTTATTGCTACTTTTACCGCTTTCGATTCGTCGCCGATACCGAATATCTGGAGTGAAGGTGAAATGATGAGCACAATCATCAGGAACACGGTAACCCCTATAGAAATGTGCAACAAACGACGTTCCACGGCCGGCCAAGCAAGCAAACACATTAACCAGCCTGAAAATAAAATCATCCATCCTAACAACGTTCCCGCGATCCCCCACACCAAGAGCAATGTAATGGCCTGGGAAAGTACCGTGTCGCCGCCAGTAGACCTACTTGCTAGAGTAGTTCCGATCAGCGCCAGTCCGAGCAACCCAAACGAAATCCACGATAACAACAGCGCATTTTTAGTAACTTGCAATGCTGTTCTCAGTGCAAACCAATGTTTTCCGTCAAGTGTTATTTCGGCTTTGGCGCCAGCGTCAAAATCACCTCTAGTGCCGGCATTCTGCTGGTTGTCAGCAACACTGTTGCGCTCATGAATGGGCGGCGGAGTAGATACAACTGTCGAGTCTGAAAGCGCAGCAGTTTGTTTCCGCACAGGTGGCAGATTATTGGAGGCGATTGTATTGGCGGGAATTAGCAATTCCGCTTTGCAAGCAGGACAGCGACCCTTTCGGCCAGCCTGTTCATCCGGCGCTCGCAATCGTTTTCCGCAAGCAGAACATTGAACATCAATAGACACGAAGACCCTTTCGAATTTATTCCGCTGCTTAGAACACTATCACAAGCTGCAACTTGGCGAATTTATCTTACTGTCTCGATCCGGGGAACCCCAGCCGAGGATGAAAGGGGACAACTTCCTAACTCCGTCGCACAAGTAACTTGTCAGTTTAATCCATCCGGCTAGCTTTGATCGCGAATAAAATGAGCCTACAGTGCTTGGCTTGAAATCCGGGGGCTCGCCTCGCTCGACCGCTGCTACCCAAAATGTTTCGATTAAACGGATACACTAGCATCGCACCACTTTGCTTGTGTGTATAAAATGCCGCCTTATAATTAAAAATAGAGGAATTTTTGGGCGAGGGAACAAACAGCGAGTCCAGTTCATGATAACTAAGCAGGCCCCCTTGTCATGGCGCGCAGTGATGGTCATGGCATTCTGCCTAGGGAAGTTGGCCATTTGCTCAGCAGCGGACGATTCACAAGCTTTTGTCGAAGCACTGTGTGCACGGCAGTACCTCGATACTGCCACTGATTATCTCCAATCGGCTGTGGTCAATCCGCATCTGGCTGCAGATTTCAAGGCTTCGATTCCGTATGAACAGGCGATCATTTTGTCGGCAAGTTCCAACAGAGCGGCCGATTTGCAATCGCGAATTAGCGAGCGCAAACAGGCCTGTGCCAAACTTCGCGAATTCATCGCGGCCAACCCTGACCATGAGTTGGCCGGGCAGGCCCGAGATCGACTGGGCACAGCTTTGATGGAACTGGCGGATACCGAATTGGCACATTCAACTGGTAATCAGAGTGCATTGCTAAGTCAGGCTCACGCAGACTATGCCGAAGGACGTATCGTGTTTGAAGAATCTGCCAAGCGAATGCGCAATGAGCTTGACAAGCTTCCTCCAGGTGATCAGCGTGAAGAGTTAGGTGGGCAATGGTTGGGAGCTGCTGTCAATGTCGGCCGGGCGATTTTTTCTATGGCAATTACCGCCGAGCCTGGAAGCCAGCAGCAGAAAAATCTCCTGCAAGAGACTGTCGCGCAATGTGGCAGCTTATACAAGAAATTCCCTAGCCGGCTGGGCGGGGGTGTGGCCCATTTTTACGAAGCACGCGCGAATGAAGAGCTTGGCGAGCAAAAACTGGCATTGTCAGCCTACAGCGACTTAATTGACGAACTTTCCAATACCGATACAACCGTGCGTCCCTTGAAAACGCAAGCCATCCTGCGCGCCCAGGCGTATTGGCTGCAGGATCAAAACTTCAATACTTTGATAGACAAAACTTTATTCTGGGCTAGGAGCGCTCGGGGAGCCGAGTTGGTCGACCCTAATTGGCTAATGGTGAAGCTTGGGACGGCCACAGCCCTAGAAAAAATTGCGGCTACCTTGCCCAAAAACGATTCCAGACTATCTGGCTATATGCGCGAAGCGCGTAACTTAGTGACAGAGGTTGTGAATTCGAAAAACAGTGATCTCCAGAACCAGGCGCAAAACCTACTAGCCCAATTAACGCAAATCTCAGATTCTACGACATCAACGCGGCATTTATCATTGCGCTCTGCTGGGGGAAACGCACCGCATGAAGTGCTGCAATTGGCGGCCGACGCCCGGTCCACATCTGCCACACCACAATCGACCCCCGAATCCGAGGCTGAGATCACATCATTCGATCCAGCATACGATAAAGCCTCTGAGGCTACTGAAGACGTGAAGTCGGTCCAGGTGGAATTGGAATTTGCTCGTCAGGAATCAGTGCCCGATGCCAAGCACATTGCTGAGTTAGAGGCCACACTCAGAGAAAAGCGCGAGGAAGCGTTCAAGTTTAGTCAACGCGCCATTGCCCTTACGAATTCAGCGACGAACCTCGAAAAGGTCAATCAGGTTCGGTATTGGCTGTGTTATTTTAATTTCTCTAAGGGCAACTACTACGATGCCGCTGTGCTGGGTGATTTTCTCGCGCGAAAGTATCCAAAATCCGCCAGCGCCCTTCCAGGAGCGGAAGTGGCACTGGCTGCATTCGACGCCTTATACCGTCAACAAAAGCAGACAGCCAACAACCTAAACTTTGAAATTGCTCATTTGTCGGGCCTGGCAAATTATGTCATTGGACGATGGCCCGACGATATCGAGGCAGCTTCCGCCCTACAACTGCTGATTTCGCTGGCCATTGATGCCGGCGATTACGATAAAGCCAAGGCGATCATCGCACGTGCTCCGGCCGATTCTGCGGCACGCCGCAGTGGAGAAGCAAATTTGGGTCAAGCGCTGTGGAGCAAATATCTGCGCACCGTTCAACAGCTGCGCGAACGAAAAGCTACAACCGAAGAATCCACTGCCCAGGCAACAACTGGCATGGACGATGCGCAGACGAAACATAATCTAGATGCACTACTGCAACAAGCAAAAGAAGCACTTGAGCAAGGCGTGAATGGCATGCGCAAGCAGGAGGCGGTCGACGAACGCGCTGTCTTGCCTGCCCTTTCGCTAGCGCGACTCTATTTAAACGTGGGTGATGCCAATAAGGCGTTAGAGTTATTAGAAGATCCCAAAATTGGCCCGCTAACCATGCTGAGGAAGCATAGCACCGTTACTCAAACGGAAGAAGTCGCAGCTGAAATTTACAAGACCGCACTCCATGCCTATATCGCGGTGGCTCCTCAGCAACTCGACAATGCGGTGGACACAATGAATTCGCTGGAAAAGCTATACGCAAACGATAAAGATAGCGCTGAGCGCTCCATGCAGACCTTGGTGGACATCGCCGTAGGATTACAACAGAAACTAGATGAGCTAAACAACCGTGGAGAGACCGAGAAAGCGCAGGTAACTAGCAAAGCATTCGATACGTTTTTAAACAAAATTTCGCAGCGCGAATCCACCGCCGATTATAAGATTTTAAACTGGGTGGCGGCTACGTACGAAAGCCTGGCCAATGGTCTGAATCCAGGCAGCCCAATTGACACTGCACATTCGCCAGCTGCCGAATATCAAACATTACCCAAACTCTCGCCTGACGCGCAAAATTACTTACAAAAGGCAATCAATGCCTACGAGTTAATTCTATCGAAGTCCAAAGAGAATCCCGATTTCATGCCGGCCGAAAAAGTTCCCGCCATACAACGACGTTTGGCTTTAAATTATCGCACTCTCGGGAACTATGGTAAATCAATTGCTATGTTTGCCGCCATTCTCAAAGAAAAGCCCTCTCTTTTGTCCGTGCAAGTGGAAGCAGCATACACATACCAGATGGGGGGCAAGAATAATCTTCCCGATGACTATGTGGCAGCCATTCTCGGCGGCCGCGGCCCAACTGAGAGCATTTGGGGTTGGAACAAAATCGCGCAAAAAACAGCCCGTGACGAACGCTTTCGCGATAACTTCCACGAAGCTCGCTATAACATGGCTTTATGCCGTGTCGAATTTTCGGCAACTCGAAAAAATGACGACGAAAAGCGCAAGCTGTTAGAATTGGCCAAAGACACGATTCGCGAAACTAAACGCTTTGAGTCGACGTTGGGTGGCTCCAAATGGCAGCCGCAGTATGAGAAACTGCTTCGAGAAATTCAAAAGGATTTGGGCGAACCTGTTGTCGGTCTGTTGGAATTTGAACCAAAGAATGCAGATACGGGCGCGAAAGATACAAAAAATTGAGGCCACACAATTTCGGGAATTTAAAAATATGTTTCGCCGCTTATTACCTGCAATCGGTTCTATGCTCTCAATGGTTGCTTCCATGAATTGTTGCGTATCCATCGCACGAGCTCAAGGAGACTACTATCGCGTGCATTTGCTTAGTGGCCAACCAGCCATCGGCCATTTGGGCGAAATCAACAAAGATAAAATCGTGTTGCAAACGTCTGTCAGTTCTAAAGAATACCCGGTCAACGAAATCAAATTCGTGCAACTGCCTGGCGAACCGCGCGATTTGCTAGAAGCCCGCAACGCCATTCTCGAAGGTCACTACGAGCAGGCGATCGACTGGCTGAATAAAATTCCGCCGCCGCAATTGGCAAGCGATGTAGTTAGGCAAGATGTCGATTACTATCGGGCACTGGCATCTGCCCACCTTGCTATTAACGGCGTAGGCGATGTTCGTGCAGCCGGTACTGCATTGATCGACTACTTGAAGGCCAATCCCGACAGCTATCATTTTTACGAAGCGAACGAAATTACCGGTGATTTGCTCATGGCACTGGGTCGATATGATCAAGCACCTTCTTACTACAACGAATTAGCCAAAGCGCCTTGGCCCGATTACAAGCTCCGGGCGGCGGTGGCGCTAGGACGGGTTTTGCAAGCGCAGGGCAAATACAATGAGGCAATTCAACAATTCGATGCCGCACTTAATACTGACGCCAAGGGAAAAGCTGTAGAGATGCAATTATTGGCCGCACGGGTTGGCAAGGCCAAAAGCTTGGAAGAACTCGACCGCACGAAAGAAGCCGTCGATTTGCTTACCGCAGCCATTGAACAGGCTCCAGCGGAAGACAATCTAGTATATGCCACCGCATACAATGCTTTGGGGAACGCATATCTGAAATTGAAGCAACCGCAAGAAGCGCTCTATGCCTACTTGCACGTCGACTTATTGTACAATCAGTTGCCGGAGCAGCATGCCGAGGCTTTGTACCACCTAAAAGGTCTTTGGACGCAATTGAACAAGCCTGAACGCGCGAAGGAAGCTGCCGAAACGCTAACGTCTCGCTACGCTTCCAGTCCGTGGAACAAATAAATGTAAAAGAATTTCCAGCAACAATCGTGCGGGCACCGTGAGGTTGATTTCATCCACGTGGATGAAATTGCTGATGGATCTTTTTCAGCCTTGTGTGATCGACGTGAGTGTAAATTTGCGTGGTCCGGATGCTGGCGTGACCCAACATTTCTTGCACTTGTCGCAAGTCTGCGCCGCCGGCTAGCAAATGTGTAGCAAAACTGTGCCGCAGCGTATGTGGGCCGATGCTATCTGGGGCTCCCACACGCAAGGCGTAACGCTTGACCAGCTCCCAAATTCGCTCTCGGCGGAGCCGTTTGCCCCGCCGGGAAAGCAGTAACCAACGAGGCGGAATACTCGCGCCTGTAGTAAGGCTCGGACGTTCATGTGTCAGATATTCTTGCACTCCCAATACTGCCCGGCGTCCCAGCGGCACCAACCGTTCTTTATCTCCCTTGCCGCGAGCGAGGCAAAATCCTTGCGACAAATGGACATCGTCGGTTCGCAGATTCGAAACTTCTGAAGCTCGACAGCCTGTGGCATAGAGCAATTCCAGAAGTGCCCGATCACGTCGCCAGAGTAAATCGTGCACGCGGGGCGCCATCAGCAGTTGGTCGATCATTTCCGGTGATAAAACCTGAGGCACTCGTTGCCACAACTTTTGACTTCCCAATAGTTCGGCCAAATTATCCAGTAGCACGCCTTCGAGTTGCAGATAGCGGAAAAACACTTTTAACGCCACCAAATGCCGCGCTACGCTAGCCGGGGCCAAACTCATCTTGTTTAAATGGGTCGGGTAATCAGCCAGTTCGCGGATGTTGAGGTCTTGCACTTTCCGCTGGCCCAGCCAGACAGCAAATTTCGCCAAGTCGCGCCGATAAGCCGCTACCGTGTTGACGGCTAAGTGGCATTCGCTGCGGCTATAATCGAGAAACATTTCTATCCAGCGCCGCATCGGGTTGGAGGCGGTTGCTGACCGCACGGATCTTGAATTTCGTCTTGCAGTAGACATTGCGCAACTTACGTTGTCAGACAACAGTTGTCCGCCGTGCAACCTGTTGCGCGCATCGGCATCCACGTTCCGAAACTGAATTTGACGTATTGCCATCCCGTAGTTTGCTGTGATTGCTTTCGCTATGATAACAGTTCGAGTCGTTCGTAGCGGTTATAACGGCCCTCAGGCATTCACTCGGAAAAGTTTAATCAATATGTCCGCACGCTTGTTTCCCATTGGAACTCTGGCCGAACTGGTCCCTGGCGAAGAAGGGGATTTTTTTGCCCTGCTTTCTGCCAAAGAACAACTAACCACTCGAGAAGGTAAGCCGTATTTCAAGATCACCTTTCGTGATGCCGGCCGCGAGGTCAGCTTTCCTATTTGGAACGATTCGGCGTGGGCGATTGATTGTCGGGACTCGTGGAATGTGGGTGTATTTTTCAAGATTCGGGCCACCTACAAAGAGACCAATTTCGGGCCTCAGTTGGAAATTAAGAAAATCCGCGCCGTGATTGAAGCTGACGCCGCGGAAGGATTCAACCCGCTAATGTTGCAGCGCAAATCGCGCTTTGATGCCGAGGAAATGTTCAATGACTTGCTCGGCTTGGCGAAAGATAAAATTGACGACAAAAAACTGCGGTCACTGGTAGTTGATCTGCTGAAAAATAATCAAGACGCGCTGCTCACATTGCCGGCTGCGCGGAAAAATCATCACGCCTATATTGGCGGTTGGTTGGAACATACGCTCAGCGTCGCGCGCACCGTGGCTTATTTGGCGGAGAAGTATGACGAATACTATTCTGACATGCAGCCCCGGCTGGATAAGAACGTAGCGATCGCTGGGGCAATCCTGCACGACATCGGCAAGCTCCGGGAATACGAATCGCAACCGCAGGGCGCGGTTTACACGGCGGAAGGCGCTTTGATCGGTCACATGTTGCAAGGTCGTGACATCGTTCGTACCGCCATAGCAGATCGAGGTTTATCGGAGGAAACGATGCTGCGATTGGAACATGTAATTATCTCCCATCAAGGTCGGCCCGAATGGGGCGCCCCAAAAATTCCTCTGACTCCTGAGGCCATGATTGTGCACTATGCCGATGATCTTGATGCCAAATACGCGATGCTGTACAGCGCGCTTCGAGACGACAAAAATCCAGGCCCCATGACTTCAAAGAAGAACCAATTGTATCAGCAAATCTTTCGTGGATTGGAATAGCAACGGATTACACGCTCGGTGCAAGACGCCCTAGAAGGCCGAATGCTTTTAATCATCGGATGATGCCTCACTCTAAAAAGTCGCTCACGGAAGGTCCAATTTGGATTGCATTGGTGCGATTGTCGGTGCCGATTATTTTGTCCAATATTTTACAGTCGGCCTATCAACTGACTGATACGTTTTGGGTGGGCCGCTTGAAGACAGGTGCGGCGGCGGTGGCCGCAGTATCGCTTTCGTTCCCCATTAACTTTTTGTGTATTTCGCTGGCGGGTGGATTACCGATTGCCGGCACCGTTTTAATTGCACAATTTCGGGGAAAGCAGGACGAACGGGCAGTCAGTCACGTGGCTGCCCAAACGCTGCTGTTGTGCTTTGCCGTATCCGTTGTATTAGCCGTGGGCGGATTCGTGCTTTCGCCATCGCTCATTCGCTTCATGGGCGCTGCCCCGGATGTACTGCCCGATGCCGTGCGATTTTTACAAGTCACTTTTTTGGGCTTTGTATTTGTGTTCGCATTCTTTGCATACCAAGCACTCATGCGCGGCGTGGGGATTGTTTACCCGCCAATGTTTATTGTCCTACTCACCGTGCTCTTAAACTTCATTTTGGATCCGTTTTTTATCTTCGGCTTTGGCCCGATGCCCGCGATGGGAGTAGCGGGCGCGGCGATGGCCACGTTATGTACACAAGCTTTGGCCACCGCCATCGGAATGGCGTTGCTGATTCGCAAACGCAGCGCTGTGCATTTACATTGGGCCGATTTTCGCCCCGATTGGCGGTTGATGGGCACACTGTTAAAAATTGGCGCCCCGTCATCGGTCGAACAATCAACGCAGGCCTTGGGCATGACGCTTATGATGCTGCTGGTTTCAACATTTGGAACCGATCCCATTGCGGCCTATGGCGTCGGCAGCCGGGTATTGAGCATTGTACTTATTCCCGCCATGGGGCTGTCGTTGGCTACTTCCACGCTGGTGGGCCAAAACATCGGAGCGGGAAGGATCGATCGCGCCGAGCACACCAATGCCATTAGCTGCCTCCTGAGCTCGGGCGCACTGTTGGCCGCGGGCGTATTCTTCTATTTTTCCGGGCGTTGGTGTTCGATGGAACTGATGCCGCAGGCGGGAGCAGCCATTGACGAAAGCGCTGAACTGATTCGCATTGTTGCGATTTGTTTTCCCTTTTTGGGATTGCAACAGGTGCTGACCGGCACATTGCGCGGTGCGGGCGACACCGTCGCGCCAATGTTATTGGCGATTATCTCGCTCTGGGTACTGCGCTTTCCACTGGCTTACGTCCTTTCCAAGCATACCCAGTTGGCAGCCAATGGAATTTGGTGGGCGGTCTCAATTTCAATCATCGCCTCCGCAATTCTAGCTGGCATTTGGTTTCTGCGCGGCGACTGGAAGCGCAAACGACTATTGGATGACGTGCGCTTGGAACAAAGCGCCGAAAGCCAAATGGCGATGGAAGAAGGCTTGCCGTTTTAGTTTACCGGCGCTTAGATCGCGTGGAAATAAATAAGCGTCCTAGTACGACGATCTCGCTCGGCCTATTGGTAAACAGCCTTAAGCTTGCTCACGGCGGCGACTTTCCTGTGGCACCACGCGCCGCATGCTGGCAGCCGCTGGAGCCGCAGTATGAATCCAACGTCCCACTAACTCCTTTAACTGCCGATCGATCGACGCATCAAATTGTTGAAAGGCTGCTCCACTAACAACCAATTTGGGTTCCAGCTGACTATGATCTGCAGGGCGCGCTCCCCCAGCATCGCCGGAACCGGATCGACTGTATCCGGCGGCATCCGCGTCATCACGAGAAGTTGGGAATCGTTCGGACATGCTCTGCTCCTTCCGGCAGTTCAAGGCGTTTGATTCGCACAGGGTGCAAATGTCGTACCATCTAATACGACCGACAGTGGGCCAACGGTTCGGGTTCGCGCTACAAATATCATTTACTTAGTTATCGTTCGAGCTTTATTAAATCACATGGACTGACGGAATTCTTGAAAAAAAACATCGTGAATAAAAGCACGGGCTTCAATTTCCTACTGCCTGCGTTTCTGGAATGCCCCAGGGAGTCCAGTTTGGTATTCCAAACTCGAATTGAGAAAACTTGCCCTCCAGATCTGTCTACCTGTTCGTCGTCGGGTGAGCAAAATTGCTTAACGGTTAAGTATTTAATGCCCTTGGGGACGGGAATAGAACCCTCTGGATAGCCGGCACGTACACCGCGACAACAAGGCTCAAAAAAGACGCCCGGCGGATGCAGGTGGGATGCTGCGAATTTCCGCTGGGCGGTTGGGGGACGCGCGCTTTTGGAAAGGCGCGCGTATCGCGGGAGTCATCAGTTGTTCGATCATTCGCCGCGAATCTTGGATTGGCGGCCTTATTTTTCTCCCGGGGCAACCTATTTATTATCAGTCTTGTCCGCGGCGGATTCGGACTTGCCCGATGATTTATCGTCGGATTTGTCAGTCTTTTTCTCGTCGGCCAGCATTTTATCAGCCAGCGCCTTCGTGCCAGCTTGCAGACGTCGCAACGGTCGGTCAGTCGCACCGGCGCCTGCACCACCGGCTGGTCGTTCTTCCTGCGGGCGGCGCATCAGAGGCAACAAATTCGCTTTAATTTCCGATTCATCCAGCACGCCGTCGTGGTTGGTATCGAGCTCGTCAAACCGATCCTGCAAGCGAGACGGGAGTTCGTCTTTTTGCAGTTTTCCGTCGCCATTTTTGTCGAGCCGCTGGAGAATGCGTTTCATCAGAGCATCGGGATCGAGTGCGCCTTGACCGCCACCTGTCGCACCACCCCCTACACCGCCGCCAGCGCCAAAACCGCCGCCGAATCCAAATCCCCCTGGTGCGCCATTGTTTCCACCAAACCCGCCGGCGCCGGCCAGCGCGCCCCCTGGCATTGATTTCAGCAATTCCTCGCGGGTAACTTCACCGCTGCTGTTGGCGAGTTTCTTCAGCACTTCGCCGGCGGCCGCAATTTCCTTGGCATCAAGCTTGCCATCGCCATTGGTGTCCAACGCCCGAAATAGGGCAATTCCCATCAGCGGGCCTGGACCAGGACCGCCGCCGAATCCGCCCGCACCACTACCGTCGAACGCTCCTGGCTGCCGTCCTTGTTGTGGTCCACCACCGCCCACGGCTCCCTCTCCCGGCCGCCGATCTCTTGGACGTTGATCGTTGGGCATCCCATCATTCGATCGATCACCCGCTTCGCTCGGCCGATCCGCGGGCCGCTCCGGCCGATCTTCCATCTCTTTCATGCCGGCGATGAATTCCTCAGGGCTCAATTTGCCATCGCCATTACGGTCTGCCCGCCGCAGTAGTCGTTCAAACAAGCGGCGTTGATCTTCGGGCACCTCGTCGGCAGTAATTTGACCATCATGATTGGCGTCAAGCTTGTCGAACAAGCCGGACAGCTTATCTGCCTCCGCTTTGTCTTGTGCGGCTTTATCTGATGGGGATTTCACGCCCGGAGCATTTGCCGACAAAGTTGGATGGCTGTCATCGGCTGCCCACACCAAATTACTGCATGTCATCGCCAGAATGGCAAGTGAAGCTAGCACTAATGTGCGAATCATGATTGGTCTCCTGTCATCGGCAAATGTTCGCGGGGTTGTCGGCACACTCGGTTTGAAACTTTGTACCGAACGACGCTTTGTAAACCTGTTTCCGCCGGCTCTGTAACTCTTTCGCCTGCGTGGAAAATTGGGCAGCATCAGCGTCGCCAAAACACTAACTGCTCCCAATCATCTAACCTCCAAAAGAAATAGTTGTTTCGCATGAATTCTTTCAAGTTTTGTGCTGCGGGCACGATGAATCTTGCACCAGCACAGTGCTGTCAGCTAGCCAGAAATATTCTGCTTCCATCGCAAGTAGTGACACGCCAGTCACTTAATCGACCTTGCTGCTAAAGCTGGCCGGCTCCTATAATCTCGCCGCGTGGGGTAGGTACCCGCGGAAACCCAGTCCGTAAGGATTGCGGTTTCTGCTTTTTTTTTATGCCCGATGGTGGCCGCTTGGAATTCACTTTTTTTAGTTTCCATCCGTCGGTCGATTGGTCTGGCGTTTGCATTAGGTACGGTTCAGTGCAAGATCACGGTTGTACGGCATCGGGTGGTAAGATCGGTACGGTAGTCGTCCACGGCATGCTTCATTGCGGAACCTGTGGTTGAATCGCCACACCAAACCGCAGCGACCACATTGCCGGTGGTGAAAAGTCGACACTATCCTGCCAACTTCACCGTATACCCGTG
>DASRSD010000158.1 GCA_035656635.1 Pirellulales bacterium | reverse complement strand
TGTCGCGCTAACGTTTTGCGAGTGTGCTAGGCTTTGTATGGAAATCCAACCAGGATCATTTTGGCTGGTTGTAATGTGGAAAGTGAATGGTACCGTTGTAGGACCGAGCCAAGGATTGACCTTCCAAATCTCAGATGGAATTGCCGCACCGGCGCCACTTGAAGCGACTCCAGCCGTTTCTGGATTGGGATTGCCAGTACTACTATTATCTGCATTGATTTGAAAACTTATATAAGCACCATCACTGGTTGTAAGCTGAATGCTAAATCCCGTCGCGCTATCGGCAAACGCCCCGGTCGTGAGAACAGGATCTACCCAGTAGAATGTAATCGTGCCCGATATCACCACATCCCACGAGGCATTTTGTCGGTTGCCTCCTGGGTAGACGTCCCAATAGTCGGGGTTGAGCGCCGGTAAGCCGGTTCCCGTGCCCGCGACCGCTTGCGTGAAGGCACCGTTGCTACCGGAAACACTTGCTATAGCGTTAGAATTTGAAACGTCGAAGCTAAAAATGTTACTTCCGACGCGCTTGTCTCCGCTAACAACTGCGGTGGTGGCTGCTGTGGCAGTAGCGCTGCCTGTATCTCCTAGTATGTTTGCAGGGATTTGTGCTCCTTGTAACGGTTCAGCCGAAGCGGCTAGAAATCGCTGATGGTCGCTCGTTGATGCACTCTTGCCGTCTGAAATCGGGAATCCACCGACGACCGTAGTACCAGACGAAGAAGCGGCAGCGCTATCCGCGATGCCGTAATCATTGTTCTGCCGTTTCAAATACGGGGCGGCGATCGGTGGGGGAACTATCATAGCAAGGTTGATTGTAGCGGGATCACTAGGCGTCCCTCCGCCATCATCATTAGCGGCTGCTGCAAAAAGTTGAGTATCAGGACCATTCGATGGTATTGGCGTCGGACTTCCGCCATCATCGTATGTCCAACTTTGTTGGCTATCATCATACGTCAAATCCGTAGACCAACCATCGCTGCCGTCGGTATCAGTCCCGACCAATTGGTCTCCGCTATCTAAAATGCCATCGTTATTGACATCGTCGTAAAAGTTAACCGACGTCACGGGATGGTCATTTGTCCCTTGCACGCCGTAGGCAAATAGTTGGAACGTATCAGCGTCCGTTTGGCCCGCTGCCACTCCGGCGACCGAAGTGGTGAATGTGTTTGGGTCGGTGAAGGTGTTGATCGTATCGGCGGTACTGAATTTGATTTCGAGTAAGTTGGTAAAGATTGGATCGTCACCATCGTCGACTGGGATCGATATTTGATCGTCGCTAACAATTTGGGAATCAGAGGTGTCCGTGGGATCGGGACGAGCGTAATCGGTGGCGTAAAAGTTCGAGAAGTCCAGCTTGTTGTTTTCGCTGGTATTGTCATCGATGGTATCGCTTCCCAGACTATCTTCGCCAGAATTCCAGCGGTACACGTAGGTGTCGTCGCCGGTGCCGCCGTGGAGATCGTCATCGCCTGTGCCGCCTTCCAGGCGGTCGTCGCCGGCGTCGCCGTAAAGGTGATCGTCGCCGTCCTGGCCGTAGAGGAAATCGTTCCCGTCGTTGCCGTGCAGCGTGTCGCTGCCATCGCCGCCATACAGGACATCGTTGCCGGCATCCCCTTCCAGCGTGTCGTCTCCCGAACCGCCGTAGAGAATATCGTTGCCAGCATTGCCGATTAGCGAGTCGGTCGTGCCCAGCCGGCCATCCAAAATGTTATCGCGAGAGTTGCCGGTGATTGTATTTTGGCCGCTGCTGCCGCCGACGTTTTCGATGCCGGTGTCGCTGGAGAGAGTCAGCGAGAGGACGCCGCTATCGACGGTTTGCGACGAAGTGGTGTTGAGATAGACAATAATGTCGTCAGTAAAGTTGCTGAAATCGAGCGTGTCCGAATCGGTATTGGCCGACTCGGTAATTGTGTCGCTGCCTAGCAAGCCGGTGGAGCTGTTAGCGGGATTGAAAATATACGTATCGTCGCCGTCGCCGCCCGTGAGGCTGTCGTTTCCTTTGCCCCCTTCCAGGAAGTCGTTCCCATCGCCGCCGCTGAGCGTATCATCACCATCGCCGCCGAACAAATAATTATCGCGGGTGTTGCCGGTGAGGGTGTCGTTGCCGCTGCCGCCGAGGGTGTTTTCAACCCCATTGTTTTCATACAGCGTGAGCGACAGCAGCGAGGAATTGGCGTTATCGATGGGTTGGGCGGAGGTGCTGCTCAGGTCCACGGTAATGCCATCGGTAAAGGCGCTGAAATCGAGGGTATCGCTGTCGGCATTGCCGGCTTCGTCAATGTAGTCGGTGGCCGAGCTCAGGGTGGCGGGATTGAAAACATCGGTATCATTGCCCGCCTGGCCGTAGAGAGAATTGACGCCATCGCCGCCGTCCAAAGTATCGTCGCCATTCTCGCCGAAGAGGATGTCATCGCCGGCTTCGCCGTAAACCTGATCGTTGCCGTCGCTGCCCACGAGGTAATCGTTGCCCGCGCCGCCGTGCAGGATATCGTTTCCGGCGCCCTGGCCATCTCCATTGCCGCCGAAGAGATAATCATTTCCGTCGCCGCCATCGAGATAATCGTTCCCGGCTTCGCCGTACAGGTAGTCGGCGCCAGTGCCGCCGTAAAGCTGGTCGTCGCCGCCGGCGCCAATTAAGAGGTCGTCGCCGGTGCCGCCGTAAATGATGTTGCTGCCGGTCCCGGAGGCATCTGGATCGCTGCCGAAGAGGTAATCGTTCCCGGCGCCGCCATCGAGATAATTGTTCCCCGCTTCGCCGTACAGGTAGTCGTTGCCGTCGCCGCCGTAGAGCTGGTCATCGCCGCCGGCGCCCACGAGCAGGTCGTCGCCAGCGCCGCCGTAGAGGATGTCGCTGTCGGTCCCGGATTCGCTTCCATCGCTGCCGAACAGCATGTCGTTCCCATCCAAGAGGTGCTGACCGACAGCATGGCGCGGTCTTGCAACGGCTCGATGGCGGTGATGCGGCCACGCTCGGCGCACCCCTTGGGCTTGGCCGATCGCTTTTGCAGTTGGAAACCCAGGGCACTCCAGGTCGATTTCCAAGCGCGCAGCGGTAAACGCATGATCCACCTCCCAGGTAGCTGTTAAAGAAATGCCTTTTAGAAAAATTGGCGCTCCAAACCAATTTCACCCAGCGCCGGCCCACCCCTCCTTTTGGAGTTGCCGACTGGTGATGCGCGACATGCTAACGCGCGCAAGCGGCTTGTCACGCAGCGAGAGGGTAAAAAAATGAAATATCATCCAGCCCTAACACAAAATCGAATTTGCAGCGTCGAGTTGGCTGATGTGCGAATTGAAGAATACCAACCAGGAAATCTGGCGCGCTGGCTATTCGGCTCGCGGATAAGCTTCGCGGGACTTAGTGCCGTTCGGTGAAGGGGCCGGGTTGGTTGTCCCAGGTGAGATTGATGACGACCGAATCGGTGGGGCCGGTGATTTCCTGCGTGAGGCCGGAGGTGGCGGGGTCGGCATATTTTTTGGGCGCAAACCATTTCGTTTCGGACGCGCTAAGTTGCTCCAAAGAAATCACGGCCACGTGATGCACGCCCGGCACCGCGCCATCGCCGTAATCGAAGCAGGAGAGAACGAACTTGCCATCTTTGTCCAGCGCGCCGGTGGCGGCACGAGAATGATCGGGCGCGAACAAAACGTAACCGTGCGTCACCGGCTTGCCGTCAATGAGCACTTTTCCAGAAACGGGCACGCGCGTGGGTCGGCCGTCGCTGCAGCCGACGGTCACTGCCAGTGCCCAAAAAACAGCCACGGCTGCCAAACGCTGATTGCAGAGGCGTATCATTGGAGATTGAACGAATCTCCCTTATTGATTGTGGCCATGGCATTGTAATTTTTGAAATCGACGGTGTCGGTAAAGAACTTCACGTGACCGTCGCCAAACAGAAAATTTGCGCCGCCAACATGATCGCTGCCAAAGCCGCCCGTCTCGATTGTCCCAGCATCGTTATAAAAGGGGACGATCATTGATCCCGGCGTCGTGTTCAATTGCGAGGCGGTGGTGCGGAGTGAATCTTGAAAGCGGTTGGCCATGCACCACTTATTACTGCTGGCCGCGGTGTTGCCGGAACGAATTTCGCCGACGAAGGCAGTTTTGCTGAGCCCGTCAGTAATGTCGGTGAACTTTCTCGTTAACAAATAGACAAACGGGCCGGTGTTGTGCAGCTTCACCGTGGTGGCATCAATACTCGAAAGGGGATTGGAGCTTGGGTACGGGCCGTTCATGCCGTGCACAAACGCGTAGGTGCCTGTTGTATAGATGGGTTTGCCAGCAGTGGGAACAGTTGCCGTTTGACCATCGGGAAAGGGCAAAGTCATGCTGCTGGGGCAGACGAAAACGGCCGGCCGCTCTGCCAGGCCATTCAGCTTGTTTAGATTGTTTGTCCAGTCTTGCAGGCTTGGATCTTCGGTCAGTAGCCGCTGCGAATCGAACGGGCTAAGCATGTTGTACAGCTGCTGTTCTTCCAGGAACGGCAGCAGCAGCACCCAGGCGCTCATATCGCAGTAGTATTGCACTTGATTAACGGCAATAGCGCACTCGTCCCCTCGATAACCATCGCAGCCATAGCGGCCGGGCGGGAGTTTTTTGTACACGTTCACGTAATTTTGGATTGCGATGCCATGTTGCTTGAGGTTATTAGCGCATTGGGCCCGGCGCGATGCCTCGCGCGCCGCCTGCACGGCCGGCAACAACAGGGCGATAAGAATGCCAATGATGGCAATGACCACCAGCAGCTCGACCAGCGTGAAGGCCGAATGCCGCTTCGCGAAGTGTTGTCTTTGATTTCGGCGTGTGGCCGGAATTAGCGCGCGCAAAAATAGCCCGCTCGTTACCCAACGAGGTTGCATGGTGCAGCCGCTCCCACGGATAAGATACCAACCCCCCACCAGGTTTTCCCGACCGTCTGCTGCAACTTTCCTGGCATCGGCCTCGGCGCCAAGCAGGCCAAGCATACCCTGAAGAAGCTTTGGCCTGCCGCGGGCATTATAAGCTTGAATCTGCGTGGAAAGCAAGCTTTCGATGGGGCGGCCGGGCGACGGGTGATGGTCGATAGTCAGTTGGGCGATGGGTGGCCGGGGTCGAGCGCAGCGAGCCCCCGGAATTGTGACACGCTGGGCTGTGCTTCGTTCGACTACAGGCACGCCCCGCCCGACTGACACAGTCGGGCTATGTATATATATGGCGAACTTCGCGACTGACGCAGTCGGGCTATTTGCGGGCCGCCGGAATCGTTTATCATGACGGCACTGGCTGCCATGACGGCAACTGGTGCGGCCCATTGCACGGCTCGCTAAAAAACACAAATTATTTGAGTATCTGACGATGTTCCGAACAAAATTCGTTTTACTTTTCGCTGCGGCAAGTTTGCTGTTTCCTTATGCGGCAGAGAATGCCCTGGCCCAAGCGCCGAAAGCAAATGCATCATCGCCCAGCGCCAGCCCGAACCCAATGAGCAAAGACGAGAGCGCCATTCGCGCGGGCGCGGCGGAATTTTCTCGCGCGTTTGAAAAGGGGGATGCCAAAGCCATCGCCGCCATGTGGGTTGCCAACGGCGAATACGAGGATGATCAAAACGAAGTGCTCCGCGGCCGGGATGCTATTGAGAAGGCCTACACCGAGCAGTTCGCGGAAAAAAAGGGAGGCAAAATAGATATCGACGTGCAATCGGTTCGCTTTCTGACGCCTGACGTGGCGGTGGAGGAAGGCATTTTGCACGAAAGCAGCGCGGCCCGGGAACTTCCCACCACCACGCGCTATGCCGCTATCGACGTGCGCGAAGGAGGTCAATGGAAAATTGCCCAATGCCGGGAATGGGGCGGCGGACAAGATCATCTGGATGATTTGAACTGGCTGGTTGGCAAGTGGCAGGGGAGTTCCAAAGATCAGGAGATGAATCTCTCGTTCGCTTGGGACGACAAGCAGCCCCTTTTGTTGGCCAAAATATCGGCCAAGCCCGTGGGTAAAAGCGGCGGCGCGGGACAAGTTGCAGGACCATCGGGAACGATTAAAATCGGCTACGATGCCCGCCGCGGCGGATTTCATTCCTGGCACAGCAATCAGGATGGCAGCCAAAGCCGGGCCCAATGGCAGCGCGATGGCTACCGCTGGCTGATCGACGCTACGGGCCTCACCAGCGACGGCAAAGACCTGACGGCCGAATACGTGCTCACCCGGGTCGATAACAACAATTTCACCTGGCGCGCCGTCAGTCGGAAGGTGGGCGGCCAACTGTTGCCCGACAGCCTGCCGATCAAACTGACGCGCGTAACGGAGAGTAAGTGAGCGAGAGATTGATTTCCCGCGCAAGGGCGCTGTGCTTGTTTCTCAACGAGCGAAACGAATTCACACTTTCAGAAAGTTGATTGATATGTCACGCCACATTGCAGCGCTATGGATGGCCACGCTGGTGGGATTGGTTTGTCTGGGCGGAGATGCTTTGGGCCGCGGCTTTGGCGGCGGAGGATTTCACGGCGGTGGCGGTGGCGGTGGATTCGGCGGCGGCGGCGACCGCAGTTTTGGCGGTGGCGATTTTGGGGGTGGAGATCGCAATTTCGGCGGTAACGCTGGCGGAGATCGGAATTTCGGCGGCGGCGACTTTGGCGGTGACCGCAACGTTGGCGGCGGCGATTTCAGTGCCGATCGCTTCGGCGGCTACGGCGGCAATCGTTATGGAAATTTCAACGGGGACCGCGCTGCGGCCGGCAATATTGGCGATCGCGCTGCGGCGGGCAATGCCGGTGACCGGGGATGGCAAAGCGCATACGCCAACAGCCGCTTTGCCGGCGACGGCGGGCTCGGCCGGTTTTCAAACGTCAATGCGGCGAATTTTAATCACGTGACGAACAACTGGTCGCACGCCGATGTTGCCAATCGCGCCGGCTTAGTGCGCAACAATTTCAACTATTACAATTGCTTTCATCCCGACTGGTATGCCGCGCACCCGGGCTGCTGGTTTGCGGCCGGTTGGGGCACCGGCGCCGCCTGGCGCTGGGCCACGTGGCCGGTTGTCACTTCCTGGTGCGCTTTTACCGGACCGCCGGCGTATTACGACTACGGCAACAACATTGTTTACGAGAACAACGACGTGTATTACGACGGCCAGGATGTGTGCACGGCCCAGCAGTACGCGCAATTGGCCACCAATTTGGCCGATGCCGGTCAGCAGGCCGCGGCACCCACCACCGAAGATTGGCAGCCGCTGGGAGTGTTCGCGCTGGTGCAAGGCAGCGATACCACCTCCAACAATTTGTTTCAGTTGGCGCTGAACAAGCAGGGCATCATTCGCGGCAATTATTATGACGGCCTGATGGATACCACCACGCCGGTCTACGGCTCGGTCGACAAGAAAAATCAACGGGCCGCCTGGACGATTGGCAAATCGAACGACCGGGTATTCGATACGGGCATTTACAATCTCACCAAGCCCGAGGCGCCGGTGTTGGTTCACTTTGGGGGCGATCGCACGCAGCAGTGGCTGTTGGTGCGTGCCGATCAGCAGCAGAGCGGATCACAACCATGAGAATATTTTCATGGCGGCGGCAATAAAAACAGCCCAGCAAGCCGGCGAGTTGCCTTATCAGCAGCGCCCTGTTATTGCCGGCTCCCAATGGTAGCGCAAACATCAGTGAGAACAGCCCTACCGCAACACAGCACTTTTGTGCTGGCCGCGTTTGTGTTTGGGCGATTGGTGTTTAGACGGCGGTTTTGTTAAAGCCCACCGCGTCAGATTGTCGCTAGAAACCGCTTTTTTGCCAACTGAATTACGTGTCCAACGTCCTCAATGGAAACCGGTTTGGATAAGAACAGTTCAAAGCCGGATGCTTCACATTCCTTGCGATGTGGTTCATCGCTGTGGCTGGTAAGCGCAACTAGCAGGTAATTTGGCAGATTAAGGTCGTGCAAATCTTCGGCCACCTCGAAGCCATCTAAGCCGGGCATTGCAATGTCCAGAAAAATAACGTGCGGTATGAATTCCTGCACTGTTTGCACAGCGTTTACGCTATCCTGGCAGGTGCGAATTTCGCAGTCGTGATGAGCCATTAAACGATCAAGAAGATGCAACGCATCCCGGCTGTCATCCACGATCAAGACACGCAGTTTCATTGCGGAAGCCCTCCCCGCATAAATCGTATGCAGTTGCCCGAGCCTTTCAATGGCCCCGCCGCCTCAGATATTTCCGTGCCACGCTGCGATTCGTCGCACCCATGGGTTATCACAAGGATCACCCCGTTGCCTGTTGTTTGCAAACGGATCGGCAACACGCAGCAAATCGCGCGGACGCCACTGCTGCCTTCAGCAGTGTTTTTTCCCGCCAATCGCTTGCACGTTCCCACGAGAGCAGCGCCCTATGATCACCGCACCCCAATAGATCGTGCAAACATCAGTGAGAGCAGCCGTCCCCGAGCCAAGCACCTTCGTGCTGGGCGTCTTGGCGCTGCCGTCTATCCCAAGCTGCCCAACGCCCATCCGCCGGGCGATGATGGCTCTTATCGACGCCGCACGGTGAGGTTTCATATCCTCAACAGCAGACCGTACGGGCGGCAGCCGTCGACGCGGGCGAATTCTCAGTCATAGAATTTGGTTCTTTGCTGCGGCGAAATGAAAGGAAAACGATGATCGAACTCAAAACGATTCCGTAAATGACCGGCGTTTCGATACCCAGTCTCCATTCGTAGAACAACCAATTCGATGCGCCGTCAAAATGGCCAAATGTAAATGCGAAAATTATCACCACCGCATAACGTCTCGGAAGAGTTGAGGCCAGCCAAAACGCGCCTAGGTCGTAAAGCAGGTGCATCAGCACAAAATCCGACCAGCCCCGCACCATGAACCAGCGCCAAAACCCGTTGGCCTCATGCACGGTTTCTGGATGCGCCCAATACGAGCCAGGTTGGCCTATCAGGGTGAGAATCGGATCAAAAAGCATCACGCCAAACATCACCCAGCGGAGCCGCCGGAGGATTTCATCGCCCGTCTGGTTGGGAATCGGAGAAACCACCCAGGCAATCGCCGCACTCAACAGCAGGGCGTACAAGCCCACGCCGTCAAAACCCAGATGCCAGCGCACGGCCAACCAGTTACACGACCCGTAGTAATGGCCAAAAATGACGGACAAACCGGCCACCAGCGCCGCCTTCCGGGGCAGGATGGACACGACAACGAACGCCAGCGCCATGTAAATCAGGCAAGAGAGCGCATAAAGCTGCCAGCCCCGGCTCAGGAAAAATTCAAAAGTATGATTGACGGAATTGTGGAGGCGCAGGCCGTCGCCGCGGATCGCTTGTTCAGGATTGAGCCAAAAACGTGCTGGCTGCCCGGCCAACGTGTTGTACATACTGAACAGCATTGCGGCAATCATGACCCAGCGCAGCCGCTTGACGATTGAGTCGTCGGTTAATTTAAATCGAGGAATGGACATTTCACACGTAATATGAAAATTCTTTTAGGATTTCTCACTTGACCTGTTATGGCTCAATGCACTTTTCACCTTCATTGCCTGCCTTATTCACATAAGCGCTAACTCGCACTTTTGACATTTCGCTGGCTGGGAATGGCTCATAAAAATAGGTGAGCTTGTCTGGATCATTCATTGCCGGATCAAGCCAGGCATCGTAGTCGCCAGGCGATAAAATGACTGGCAACCTGTCGTGAATCGGGGCCATTAGCTCGTTTGCAGCAGTTGTTAGAATCGCGCATGATTCCAACGATTTTCCCCACCGTTCCCAAACGCCGGCAAACGCGAACGGTTCGCCGCCCTTCACCTGGAACAGCCACGGCGCGTCGCCCTTAATTTTCTTCGGTATCTTTTTCCATTCGTAGAAGCCGTCTGCGAGTACCAGGCAGCGACGTTTTTTAATTGCACTGCGGAACATTGGTTTTGTGGCGATTGTTTCACTTACCGCATTGATCGGGCAGAGTTTGGCGTCTTTGGCCCACGATGGCACGAAGCCCCATTGCACTGTTGACAGTTCGCGGCCGGTATCCGTTTGCCGAATTAGCGGCACTTGATTCGTTGGGCAGATATTAAATCGCCCGAATAGCTCAAATGGCTCGCCCCGAACCTCCGCAGCGAATTCTTGCAGTATGTTGTTCAACCGCCGGCGTAGTGTGAATCGTCCGCACATATAAAAATTATAGTTTTGGAACTGTCCAAACGTCCAGCATACTGTTGCTGCTTTGCTGACAAAAGATCAATACGCCAGACCTCTCAACGCAAATCGCAGAACGCCAAGATTATTTTTATCAACGGAGAAACCAAATGGTCGAAGTAGGCTTCGAGCAATCTAGTATAACGATCATTATGGTTTAGAAGATTTATATAGCGCAAACATCAGTCAGGCCATTGGGATTTGAAACCAAGACTGACAGAAAGATAATCATGTTGGTCGCAAAACTGCCACGAATTTCGCTGGTTTACGATCAGCACTATGAAAAAGTCGCTGGGCACAACACCTGCTATTAGAGCGGCTAAGAGCAACGGTAATTACAATTCAAGGGAATCTCCGTTAGCGCTCATCCGCCTGATTTGCCATTCTCTAATACAGTGTTGCTGTCCCCATGTCTAACGAACCTGCCGATCCGCAGAAGTCCGAACACGGCGACGAGGGAAAAGAAAAACGCCGTCCCAGTAAGCCCATCTACCAGCGGCCGTTCTTAATGTTCGGGCTCATCGGCGGAGTGGTCGTCGTGGTGATTGTCGGCGCGGCGTGGTGGTTGTACGCGCGACAATTCGAATCGACCGACGATGCGTTTATCGACGGCCACACTGTGCAAGTCGCGCCAAAAATATCGGGTTACGTTGCCAAACTTTTGATCGACGACAACCAGCTGGTGAATGCAGGCGATACGTTGCTGGAAATTGATTCACGCGACTACGACATCGCCTTAGCCAATGCCCAGGCGGCGGCGGCATCGGCCCTGGGAGCGGAAGCGCAGGGAAAGGCCCGGGTCGATGCGGCCATTGCCGAGGCTGCCGCCGACGATGCTCAAGTGCTGGCTGCGCAGGCCACGGCCGAAAACGCCCAACAAGATTACGAGCGAAATAACCGCCTCACGCCTCGTTCGGTAAGCCAGCAAACGCTCGATTCGTCCGCGGCTACCGCCAAGTCGTCCGTGGCGCAGACCGCAGCGGCGAAAGCCCGGGCAGATTCTGCGGCCGAGCAAATCAGATTAGCCAAAGCCCAATTGGCGAGTGCCCAAGCCGATGTCAAGCAAGCGTTGGTCAAAGTGGGCCAGGCAAAACTAAATCTCTCGTATACAAAAATTGTGTCGCCGATTCAGGGCCGGGTCACGCACCGCACCGTGGAGCTGGGCGATTATATTGAACCGGGCCAGCCGCTGTTTGCTTTGGTCGATCCAAATTTATGGGTCACCGCCAATTTCAAAGAAACGCAATTGACTCAAATGCGAAGCGGGCAGTCGGTCGAAATCACCTTCGATGCGTACCCTGGCCGGAAGCTTCAGGCCCACATCGATAGCTTCCAGCGCGGAACCGGAGCCAGGTTCAGCGCGCTGCCGCCGGAAAACGCAACCGGCAATTACGTTAAAGTGGTGCAACGCGTTCCGGTCAAAATTGCCTTCGACCAACCGATTCCGGACGACATGGTGTTAGGCCCGGGCATGTCGGTTATTCCCACGGTTAGCATTCGAAAAACCGGCTCGTCGCAAATGCAATCGACGACCGCTCAAGTAGATGGTCCCAAGGCAACGGGCCAGCAATAGCGAGCCTCCCGATGACGAGCGCTACCAATGTCATCTGAATCGGAACATCCGCCGGCGGACCGAACAAAATTGCAACCGCGCGGCGGTGGCCAAGATTTGCCCTTGTCGCTGGCTGGCGGACGCAGTCCGTGGTCCATTGCTGTGATTGTGTCGATTGCGACATTCATGGAAGTCCTGGATGTCAGCATCGCCAATGTATCGCTGCGGCACATTGCCGGCAGCATGGCCGCTTCGGTGGATGAATCGACGTGGATTCTCACCAGCTACTTGGTTTCGAACGCCATTGTATTGCCGATTAGCGGCTGGCTGGGGAGCGTGATTGGTCGCAAACGGTTTTACATGGCGTGCGTCATGATGTTTACCGTCAGTTCGTTTTTGTGCGGCATGGCGCCCTCGTTGGAGCTGTTGATTTTTTTCCGCGTGCTGCAGGGAATTGGCGGCGGGGGGCTGGCTCCGAGCGAGCAATCCATTTTGGCCGATTCGTTTCCCGCCGAACAACGCGGAATGGCGTTTGCGCTGTACGGAGTTGCCGTGGTGGTAGCGCCCGTTATTGGACCGACGCTGGGCGGCTGGATCACCGACAACTACTCGTGGCGCTGGGTGTTTTTTATCAATTTGCCCGTGGGCCTTGTGTCGCTGGCGTTAACTTATTTCTTTCTGGTGGAGCCGCCTGCCGAAAAAGAAAACCGCAAAAAAATGTGGGCGCGCGGCATTCACGTCGACTACCTCGGCTTTGGCCTGGTGGCAATTGGCCTGGGGTGCTTGCAGGTTGTGCTCGACAAAGGCCAGCGCGACGATTGGTTTTCGTCCACCTTTATCGTCGCCTTCAGCGTGATTTCCGTGGTCTCGTTGGTGCTGCTTGTTATCCGTGAATTAACGTGCCGGGATCCGGTTGTCGATTTGCCGCTATTGCGCAATCGCGGCTTTTTGGCTTCCAACATCATCATGCTTGCAGTCGGTTTTATTTTGTTTGGCACCACCCAACTGCTGCCTCAATTAGTGCAGGAAGTATTTGGCTACACCGCCACGCAAGCCGGATTGGTCATTACTCCAGGCGGAATTGGCGTCATGTTGCTGATGCCGGTAGTCGCAATCCTTTTGCGAAGAATTCAAGCGCGTGTCATCATCGCCTTCGGTTGGATGATTGAGTGCCTGGCAATGTTTCATCTGGCCGGCTTCAATACCGATGTCAATTTCGCCCACTTTGTTTGGGCGCGGATTTTCCAGGCGGCCGGAATTGCATTTCTGTTTGTGCCGGTCACCACCGTGGCGTACGTCGGGCTTCCCGAGGGAAAAAACAATAATGCCTCGGCACTAATTAACCTGGCCCGCAACCTGGGCGGCAGCATCGGCATTTCCTGGGCCCAAACATGGCTGGCCCGTCGGAGCCAATTCCATCAAGTTCGCTTGGTCGAACACTTGACCCCATTCGACGCGACCTATCGGCAGGCCATTGGTCATATCAGCCACTTGGTGCCGCACGGCGACAAAACACCGCTGGCGGCTTTGAATCAGGCCATGCAGCGTCAGGTGAGCATGCTTTCCTACTTGGATATTTTTTATCTGCTCGCTTGGGCCGCGCTGCTGATTGTGCCCGTGGTGTTCCTCTTGCGCAAATCGCAGCCGGGCCAAGTGGCAATGCATTGAGCGATTTCGCGCGGGCAAGCTAAGGCTTGGCCGGGGCAGCGCCAGGCGACGGGCTTTTCGCGTCCTGGGGTGCAGGCAGAATCAACGGCAGCGGCACCTGTTTTTCGGGGGCCAAAATTTCCTCCGGCGGCTTCACGGAAGAAACGGCGCTAGGAACTACATTTTCAGCATGCGGAGGCGAATGGCAGTCAAAGGATTGCCATCCACCTCCCAAGGCACGATACACTTCAATCAAATTCGCGGCGATATTGCCGAGGGTTTGCGCCAGCTGGTCTTGCTGTGTCACCAATAACGACTCAGTGTTGTAAACCCGATTGAAATCGGTCAGCCCTCCTTGAAATTGCTCCGTTACCAACGCGACCGAGCGCGATGTCTCCCCGACTCCTTGCTCCAGGCTCACGGCCTGTTGTTGAGATTGCAAAAAGCCCACGAGGGCGTTTTCCACCTCGCGCTGTGAAGTCAGCCCAATTTGCTGGTACTGCAGCACGGACGCTTGAAACCGGGCGTCTTGTGCGTGCACGTTGTTGATGATTCGGCCGTAGTTCAATATGTTCCATTGAACCACAGGCGCAACAATTCCAGTAAAGCTGCTGGGCTCAAACAACTGACTAATTTGATTGGCCGTTACGCCTACAAACCCATCGATCGAAAACCGCGGATACAAGTCGGCCTCGGCCACCCCAATGCGCGCGCACTCCGCAGCAACTTTCCGTTCCGCCTTTCGCACGTCAGGGCGTCGCCGCAACAATTCGGCAGGAATCCCCACGGCCGCTTCGGCAGGCGCTTTTGGAATGGGCGCCGCGCCCAGTTGTATTGCCAAGTCTGTGGGAGGCATGCCCAACAACACGCACAAGGCGTTGGCAGCCTGCCAGCGGCCGGTAACCAACGGCGGAATCAACGACTCGGTTTGCCGCAAATTGGAACGCGCTTGTCGAACGTCTAATTCGGTGGCCACGCCTTTGGTAAAGCGCTCTTCTGCAATTTGGGTCGATCCTTTTTGAATCTCCACATTTTGCGCTGCGAACTGCAATCGCTGCTCGTATGTTCGCATTTGCACATAATTGGTCGCAACTTCCGAAAGCAACATAACGATTGCATCGTGATAATCTTCAACGCGGGCGTCGTAATCGGCATCGGCAGCTTCCACAGTGCGTCGATAGCGGCCCCAAAAATCGAGCTCCCACGATAAATTAAAACCCGTGGCCCACAAGTTGAGAGTGCTCGGCAATGCCAACGCGCCGTTGTCGGGCAATTGGGCGTGGGCATACAGCGCATCGGCGCTTTGCGACTGCGGAAACAAATTTCCGGCCGCGATGTTCCGCTGTGCCCGGGCCTCCAAAATGCGTTGGCCGGCCGTTTTGAGATCAAGGTTTTGCCGATATGCCGTCTCGATCAATCCGTTTAACGTCTGGTCGTTGAACACTGTCCACCACTCGCGAATTTCCACGGGTCCGGTCAATAACCGTAGATCGGTGGCATCGATCCACTGTGCCTCCAAAGGAGCGGCAGGAGGCGCATAATTCGGCCCCACCTTAAAGCCATTGTGTACCCATTGGGGAAAACTCGTCGTGCAGCCACTAAGGGCCGTTAGCGCGACCGCCACGAAAGCCACATTTCGAAAGCGAACCAGTCGCGGCAAGCAGATTACCGCTAACTTAGAGGCTGTGCGCACCAGTGAGCGGGCTGTTTCATTGGCCTCATTGCTTTGCGGCTGCGCATTCATAGTTTGCAGAAAAGCGGAAGGCCCGTTGGCGTGAAAATTTTGGCTCGGCTGCGCAGTTGGAAAAGCAGGCGCCCGAGGAACGTTCGCCACAGTCAACAAACGTGTTACCCCTTATCAATTTCGATGCGGCAACATGGCTGACTTGAGCGAACAAAACGCGTGGTGCTAGCAGAGACCACCACTTGGCTGCACGGCTAGATAAAGCTTAACGGCCGCGCAAAGAATGCTGCGCGTTCACTGCGATTCTAGAGGGCCATCACCACGATGGAGGCGAGTATGCCGACCACAAAAGCCAGTATCATTTTTCGAATGGACATAATTATCTAGGCGAAGCAACGGTATCTCCTGCCAATCGGAAAGCGCCTCGATCCACGACAGACGACAGGCGCAATTCTTATTCCAGACGTTCGCGGAAATTGTTTCCGCATTTGAAGCATTCCCATTTGTGAATGACTGCCGCTGGGTTTCGGGCAGGCTCGCTAAAATTTCCAGCGGGAGTGGACTGGCGACTATCGTTTTCAATCCCATGCCAAGCAATATGGTCGGAATTGCACTTCGGGCAGCGAAGGTCGGTATTTACCTCGCCCATATCCCAGCCCTTTATGAAGGCGGATGGGCAAGACGGTTAAAGAGGGCACCCGAATGTGGGCACGATCCCCAAGGGCGTGGCCATCCGAGAAAGGAGGAACGCCCTGATTATATACGAACTGTACGGTATCGTACAGAGTCGCCACGTCAGAATTTATGCCGAGCCTAACAGCCGCTCGTATTCCTCCTGGACAACTCGATAACACTCGCACGAAGCCGCTTCCAGTCCGGTACGGTCCACGATTTGGATCATGCCGCGGCTGTTCGTGATAAGTCCTTGATCTTCCAGCTTATTCAAGGTCTCTGTCACGCCAGGCCGCCGGACGGCGAGCATGAATGCCAGAAATTCATGGGTCAGCGGTAATTCGTCTTTTCCTACCCGGTCGTGGGTCATTAACAACCAGCGGCAGCAACGTTTAAGCAGCGGATGTACGCCGTTGCAGGCCACCGATTGCGTCATTTGCGCCAGGAAGGCGTGATGATGGCGCAGTAACAAATCGTGCAGCGTTCGATTGGCTCGCGCCTCCTGTTCCAGGAATTCTGCAGCCATTCGCATTCCGCCGCCTGGAATCTGGACTAACATTCGTGTTGGCGAAACGGAAGGGCCTATAAAGGCGGTGAGCCCGGCAGCCCCTTCGTTGCCGATGGTTCCAACTTCGATTCCCGTACCATCGTTTAAGACCGCAACGGCTGACAACACGCAATCGTTGGGAAAGTAAACAAAATCGACCGGTGCATGGGCTTCGTAAAGTAGCTGCCCCGATTCGTAAATAACGCTTCGTAATTGCGGTAAGAGCCGCGCGTAATCTTGCGGTTGCAACCGACTTAAAAGCCGGTTACGCCCCCGCTCCGCGGGTTCATGATTCATCGGTAGGCCTGAGTCCTTCGGACCTTGGCTAGAAAGAACCACCGATGAAATGGACGGCCTACCGCGCCGCCTGACGTCGAGGGTGATGGTTCCTATGAGAAGGCAAAAGAGTGAATGCGTCTGTACGGTACCGCACAGAACGCATCCGAAAGTTCGGTAACATGTAATTATCCGCTTAGCAGCAACGGAAAGACAGCGGCAGTTGGGACATTTTTGGGCAATTTTCTTGGTTTAGAGTGACACGATGTCAGACGTTACTTTTGTGATTTCCCGTGCACTTTCGCGGGATGGCATCGACTATTCCATCAGCGTTTACCGCCGCTTAGGTGGTTTCTTTGCCTTTTGGGAATGCAAGCAATGCGCGAATCAAGGCAGCCCCACCGAGCCGCTTCTTGATCGGGATACTGCCATCGGTAAGTGCGAAGAAAAAATTGAGGAGCACCACGGGCAATATCACAATGGGCAATTATCAGCAATAGGTGGCTTATGACAGAACGCAATGCGAAAGAACCCGTGACGATGCTTGAGCGTAACAGCCACGTCGCGATTATGCCCAATGAGAATTCACCCGCGGCGGAAGTGTTAGAAATCGCGAGCGTTCTATTCGTTGGACCCGTCTACGTTCAACTCTTTGACGGACGAATGTATGCCTCGCTGGGTGGTAAATCGCTGGCGCAACGCAAACTAAGTTACATTGTGCCCGCCACGGAGGAACACTGGGCGGCGCTGAAGGCGAAAAGAAATCAACTTGCGCAGCACGCTTGATTGCGTTGCCATTGCTTTCGCGTCACATAGCGGCGCAATTCCCGCTCTTGATCTGTTGCGTCCAGCTCTTCCCGCGCGCGAGCGCCGCTGCTGTCTTCAGCAGTGTTTTTCCTGCCCATCGCTTGCACGTTCCCACCCAGAGCAGCGCGCTATGATCACCTCCCCCTAGTGGATAGCGCAAACATCAGTGAGACCGCTGGGATTCGAACCCAGGACCTACGGATTAAAAGTCCGTTGCTCTACCGGCCTGAGCTACGGTCTCGCCGCACAAGAGCCTTACTGTAGCAAGTTGGCGACCAATGAGAAAGGCACTGGCCGCAATCGAACAGAGAGCCGCCAGAGGTCAAATGTTCACACTGGCAAACGTCGCGGGCGGGTAGCAAGCCAGGCCGCGGCTGCGGCGGACGAGGTCAGAAATTGCTGTCGGAGCTTGAGCGGCGCCTAAGGCCAACAGCGGCGCGATGAGCGATCCCCAATATTGATTGAACGGTTGCCCAATGCACGCAAAGAAAATGACAAACGCACAAGCGGCCAATCCGGCGCGGCGGCCCGTGGGCGTGTTCCAACCGGCAAAGCCCAACATTGCCAGCGGCAAAAAAACGGCGCTTACCCACTGAGGTAAAAGCAGCAGGTAAGCGTTCATTTGCGCGGTGGCAATCACAAATGGCGCGCCGCCAAATTGCAGCCAGCTTGTTGCGTGGCCGTGATCGCCCGGCTGAACCAGCGACATAACATGCTGCGCATGCCAAGCGTAAAACGCCAGGAACGCCGCCAGGCCGAGACCCCAGGCCAACACTTCGCGCCACCGTTTGTCCCACACCGCCAGCGCCAAACAAACCGCAGCATAAGGCGCCGCCAGTTCACGCAGCACAATGGCCAACAGTCCCAATGCGATGCCCCAGCCGGGACGGTTCAATCCATAGGCGCACAGCGAAAGCCCAATCAAAATGCCGGCCCACACCACCGGCATCACATAAATTTGCTCCAGCCAGCCGGGAAGCAACGCGCCGGAAATAATCAATCCGCAACCCAGGGCGCGCAGTATTCCTCCGTCGCGGGCAATCACGGCCAGTGCCAAACCTAACAACATCAACGCCAACGCGCCGATCAGCAATCGGCCTGCAGCTTCGTTGGGGAGTTTTCCCAAGAGCCAGATCGGCAGCGGCGTACGCCAGTTGAACGGACTGAGCGTAGGATAACCGCGGGCGTGCAGCTCGTGACTGGCGGCTTCGTAGTAACCTTCGCCGTGTGATATGCGTTGAATTTCCGCCAGGTACAACGGCACGTCGCCGGGCCCCGTGGGATGCTGGCTGACAAAACCGCCGGCCAGGGGCGATAGACTGATCGCTACAAATGAAACGGCAACCGCCGCGGTCATGGCCAATACGCTGCGCGCTGCGAAGGGAGAAAGACGCGCAAAACCACTGACGGGACTATTGGTGTGCATGAGCAAGCGAAACCGGGTGGCAAGGGAAAATCAGCCTTGCAAGTTTAGCTCACGCAAACAGGCTGGCTGGCCGATGCAAGATAGCCCTTTCTACGGTTCCCAGGTTCCCAGCGGCCGATTTCCAAAGCCGTGGATTTCAGGCAGTGGATTTTAAGTGGAGGATAGGGGACTTGAACCCCTGACCTCTTGCATGCCATGCAAGCGCTCTCCCAACTGAGCTAATCCCCCTGGTGTTTCGCAGGAATCTAGTAGAAATTAAAATCGGCTCGTCTGTGTGGCAAACTACAAACAGTAACTGACTGGGCGGCGGATTGTCAATCGCGGCAGCGGCTTCCGTGTTCCAGTAAAGGTGTAAATCGTTTGAAAAAACTGCTTTGGAATTTATGCCGATGGCTGATTCCCGCGGCGATTATCGCGTGGCTAGTCAGCGGCGTCGTGCGGGATCAAAGTTTGTCTCGACTATTAGCTGAGCCCAAGCATTGGGATTTGCTGGCGCTGGCCGCGGCAATCACTTTTTCGGCCACGCTGGTGACCATTTTGCGCTGGCACTTTCTGGTGCGTGCGGTAGACTTGCCGCTGCGGCTGCGCGATACCGTTCGCTTGGGATTTTTGGGTTACTTGTGGAATTTTGTGCTGCCCGGCGGGGTCGGCGGCGATTTCGTGAAGGCCGGTTTTTTGGCCCGTGAGCAACCCGGCCGGCGAACCGAAGCGGCGCTCACGGTGCTGGTCGATCGAATGACCGGCCTGTACGGTTTGTTTCTGCTGGCCACCGGGGCGATTTTATTCACCGGCATGTGGCACTTCGAATCGGAAGACGTGCGGCTGGCGTGCCGAGTGATGTTTTGGTGCACGGGCATCAGCACCGTGTTGGTTGTGGTTTCGGCAATGCCTGGTTTCTCGCAAGGACCCATTTCTCGGCGGTTGCACGATTTGCCCCGGGTGGGCCGATTCATCGAGCGGATCAATCGCGCCTCTCGAATGTATTACCGGCATTGGGCCGTGTTGCCGGTTGCCGTGGTGCTGACGATTATTGCCCAGGCGCTGTATGCAATTGGATTTTGGTTGATTGCGCGCGGATTGCTGAGCAACGCGCCTTCTTTGGGCGAGCACATGGTGGTGGTGCCCATGGCGATGATCACCGGCGTGCTGCCGCTGGCGCCCAATGGCCTGGGGACGTTCGAGGCGCTGGTGGAATTGATGTATCTCCAACTGATGGGAACTGCGGCGATTGTTGGCGCTGGCTTTTTGGTATCGCTAGGTTACCGCTTGGTCACCATTGCCATTGCCATGGTGGGGGCGGTCATTTACTTCGTGAACCGGCGCGAAGTCTCGGCGATGATGCACAAAGTGGAAGCAGAAATGGCAGCGGAAAGCAGCGGCGGGAAGGTCACAGGAGATCCGGCGAGATAAAGTCGCACGAAATTCACCGAAATCAACCGGCCAGCTATTTCGACGGGGCCGATTGGAGCGGCTGGCCATTGACAAATAGCTTGGAGAATTTCCCGATTTGCCACTGGGCAGCCGCATCTCCCTGTATTTGGCAGTTGCGCAGATCGCAGTCGCTGTAGTTATCGAGCTGGAGCTGATGCACCCCATTGCCGTCCAGCGTGCAGGAAACGAGCTGCGTTTGTGAAACGCCCAGTACATTCACTCCGCTGCGACCGTTCCAGCGGCAGTTCAGCCCGACTAAATCGCACGGACCGGTGACATCGTGCAGATAAACGCCATCGAGTTGGAAGCCCTGGATGGTTAAATTGCTGATGACCACATTGCCGACCTTGTAAAGCGTTAATCCGGCGGGCAGCGCCGCGTAAGAAATCGCATAGCTTTGCGGGAGCGTGACGGGCTCTACTCGAAAATAAACCCAGCCCTCGACCAGCGCCCATTGCTTGGGCTCCAGCGCTGGAACTTTTTCATTCGTGCCATTTCCGGCGGCCGGCCGGCGCGCCACCGGCTGGCCATCGAGGAATAACTGTTGGAACTGCTTTCCTTCCGGCTGGAAGCGGAAGACGTCGTTACTAAACCATTCCCAAGCGTTTTGCGGCACAGGGGTTGTGCCGTCCAGCGTGGCGCCGTTGCCTTCGATGGTGAACGGTTGATAGGCTGTTCCGCTCAGCCGGCTGCCCACCAGAGACACAGCCTCACGGTAAGGCTGACCGGTATTGGCCAAAATAATGTGGTCTCCCGGCCCGGCGGTGCGCAATGCTTTCGCAATGGTTTGAAAGGGCCCCTGGCCAGGATTTACGTTCGAGGTGGCGGCGCCGTCCAGCAAGTCGCTGCCGGAAGCGTTGTTCACATAGATTTCGCGGGCGCTGGCTGTGGCAATCGTGAAGCAAACGGCCCCAGCCGCCAAAAATTTCGATCGGAGCACACCCGCAAGGAAAGTTAGGTTGAGCATGTTCGTTTCGGCGCGAGGAAAATGGTAGTGGGCCAATTTGATGGAAACAGTTTGGGTGGCCGGGGTCGAGTGTCGCCGAGCCCCCGGAATTTCTGCGACTGGGGGCTCATTTCGTTCGACCCCAGCCACCCTGAAAAATCAAACTGGCCCGCTACCAGGAAAATTCAAAACTAGCAAGCCGGTGAAAAACTTGCTAGAAAAGTGTAGCATGTGGGATGTACCGGCGATGATTGGCACGCTGGCTATACGCCCGATGCAGGCTGTACGGCTTGCGCAAAGGGGAGAAAGCAGATTCGAGGCTGCGGTTTTGGCCAGTCGATGCACAACATTGTGGTGGAAGCTAGCCAATGCACCGCACACCCTCCTGAAGTGATGCGATGAGCACCTCTCCGTCCTCCCCCGCCGCCACGCAGCCTAATTTGCCGCCGCCGACGGCAAAAATGCCCAACGAAACCGTTCGGGCTTTGGTTACGCTGTTTATTTTGTTTCATTTGTTTGGCGTGGCGCTGGCGCTAACGTGGAATCCGAACGCTCCGGCGCTGCTTTCGCCTCCGGTGGTTGATATCGATTCGCCCAACGATTCCAAGTTGTTCCTGGCGCTGAAATCCACTCCGGTTCTGGCCCAATACATGTATGCGTTGTGCCTGGATACCCCGCACGATTACTGGCTATCGTATGGCGATTCCACCGATGACGACCACACAGTGGACCTGACGTTAACCTATCCCGACGGCCACACCGAAGCGCGGCAATTTCCTCCGGCCGATTCTCACGGCGAACAGCGCTTGCGATATAAAGCCTTGGTGCGGACATTGGCCATGCAGTTTTATGAGGATGCGCCCGATAAAACCTTGCTGACAAAAATTAGTGAAAATTTATTAGAGCAGAATGGGGCCAAAGAGGTGCGCGTGCAAATTCGCCGCCACCAGCCGCTGTCGATGGAAGAAGCCCGAGCCGACGACCCTGGCCTGCATGACCCAAACAATGCCCGCACGTTTGCCAATGTTTACGCGGGCGATATAACGCTGAACAGCTTGGGGCAGGGGGAAGTCCACGATTTGGGCGAGGCCAAGCGCGACGTAGCCCCGGTGACCGGCCCGCGTGGCCGCAGCCGCCTGCAAAACCCGCCGGCTGGTGATTCGTCTTCTACGGATACGCCGCCGGGCCCGCCGGGGGGCAAAAGTGGGTCCAGCTCCACCAACACCAATCGAAAATTGCCGCTTCCCTTGAATGGCGACGGAAATGATTTGACCTTGCCCCCCGAAAAACCGAATTAGCAGCCGTTCTTTGATCAGATCATAGCGATTTGTTTGTATGGGAAATTACCTTCGCACCGCTGGCAGCCGATTTGGAGCGGGCTGGACCCGATTTTGGTTCGCGCCCAGCGACGCAATTGTGTTGTCGCTGATTCGCGTGCTGACGGCAGTGGTCGCGTTATGGTGGTACCTGAGTTTGCTGCCCGACTTGCAAAGCTGGTTTGGGCCCAATGGATTACTGTCTGCTGAATTAGCACAGCTTGTGCAAGGAGCATCAGGCGACGCCTCGAAAGCCGCATTCTCGCTGTTCGATTGGACCGGTTCGCCCTCGCAGTTGTGGTTGATTTACGGGCTGGGCCTGGCGGCACTGGTTATGATGCTGATTGGATTATTCAGCCGAGTGGCCACCGTGGCATCGCTGGTGTATGTATTGTCGTGCATTCACCGCATGCCGATGATGATGCGGCCGGTGGACGAAGTTTTGGCGCTGGTCATGTTCTATTTGTGCTTGGGTCCCTCGGGCGCCAAATTTTCGATCGATGCTTGGCTCCGACGCCGGCGTCGTCAGCGAGAAGTGGGCGCCATCCGAACGGCCGAATCCGAAATTTACTGGTCGAGCGCCGCAACCGTTGCCATTCGATTGCTGCAAATTCATTTGACGCTGATTTACGCCGCCATGATCATTGCCCAGTTACAAGGGGCCGCGTGGTGGCAGGGAACCGCCCTGTGGTGGCTGATGGCCCGACCCGAATCTCGATTGATCGACTTGACGGGATTAAGCCGAATAGGTTTGGCGTTTGAATACATCGTGAATTTCTTTACGCATGCCATTTTGATTTATGAATTGTGCTTTGTGTTTTTAATTTGGAATCCGCTGGCCCGGCCCATTTTACTGGTACTGGGCGCATTGATGTGGGCCGCTTTGGCGGTGATTGGCGGCTCGGTGAGCTTTGCCGTGATGATGATTGTGGCAAGCTTGGCATTCCTTGCGCCGGAAACACTCCGCGGACAAGTCGCTCGAAACAGCACGCCGCAAGCGTCCAGTTCCGCTGCCACTACGGTGAGCAATCGAAAAGAAATGGCCACGGCGCGACGCTGAAAGCCGCGGCACGTTATGCTTTTTCCTCGGCCTCAATTGTTGCTTTGATGTCGCGCAGTTCCTCCGCTTCCGGTAGCGCTTTGTAATATGGATCGAGCGGGAAGCAGCCGGAAATCATGCCGTTGCGCGGGGCGGTGGTGCAATCGCTGAAGGTGCGGCAAATTAATTTGCGGGCCAGTTTCCCGGTGGCGAGCGAATCGGCCGGCAAGCCGGGATAAGCCAACACCATCCGGCCCAAGCCCACGGCATCGATCCAGCCGGCCCGCACCACGGCTTGCGCCACATGCGGCACGTAATCTTGCAGATAGGAATAGCCGGAGCCCACCATCGGCATTTCCGGCACCGCCAATTTGCATTGCCGGGCCGCTTGAATTAGCCGCACGACGCCCACCAGAGGATCTTCCGGCGGCAAGTAACCATCGCTGGGTGGAAAAATTGCCGGGCGCTGAATGTGCGGATTGTAATACGGACTGCCGCACGACAAATTCACCGCCGCCACGCCTGCCGTGTGCAAGCGACGAAGAAGCTCGATGGGCTCGCGCATGTCGAATTTCAACGGATCGTTTGGATCCACGCCAAAACCATATTCGTATGGCAATAAGTGACGATAATCTAGCGGCTGGCCAATTTCGCGGCCGGTTTTGTAGGGCAGCGTGTCGAAAGCGCTCAGCCGCACGACCACCATCAATTGTGGAAACTGGCTGCGAATGCGCTCGACAACCGAAAACAGCAGCCGGGAGCGGCCCGTTAAATCGCCGCCAAATCGCCCAGGCCGTGAACGGGCACTCAAAAATTCGTGCATCAAATAACCGTGGCAGGCCTTGATGTCGACGAACTGAAAGCCAACTCCTGCGGCCAAGCCGGCCGCCGTAACGTACGAAACGATCAAACGCTCCAAATCATCGTCGGTCCAAACGATGGATGGATCTTGCGGGTCGATGCCAAACTTCGCATCTAATAGCGGATGATGATACGCAATTCGCGGCTCCAATCGCTTGTCGTGCGGACGAGAAAACCGGCCCGAGTGGGTGAGTTGCAGGCCGACGAACAAATCGTCGTCATTTCCGAACGCTTCTCGATGGGCCGTGCGGCATGCGCTCAACAGCGCGGCCAAACCGTTGCGGTTTGAAGAAGTGGCCAAGGTTTGATGGGGATTCGCGCGGCCATCGGGCTGCACGGCCGCCGCTTCGCCCCCCCAAATCCACTTCGCCCCGCTCAAGCCGAAATTTCGCCACCGGCGCAGCGTGTGCGGAGAGGGCGAGCCATCCGGATTGGCATCCCAGCCTTCCATGGGATGAATGCACCAACGGTTGCCGATCCGCATGCCGCCGATCATAAGTGGCTGGGCCATGGGGGAGTTTTCGGCCGCGGTGAGAATGCGCTCGTCGAGGGGCAATTCCAAACCCAACTCCGCCAGGCGCGCAGTTAGCGCCGCGGGATTTTTGAGTTGGGCGACCTTGGGATAAGTGGCCATGCCTTCCCTCATCCCACGCGGCAGACAAAGCACTTCAAATACTCGCTCTCCAAGCAAGTGGTGCTAATGGGATGATCGGGGGCCGCGCCGCGCTGCTCCAACACTTGAATTTCTCGATTGCTGCGCTGAGCCACGCCCGAGAGCATGTGCAGAAAATCTTCGCGCAGCACGTGACCGGAGCAACTGCACGTAACCAAAATTCCGCCTGGCTCCAGCAAGTTCACGGCCAACCGGTTGATGCGGTGGTAGGCCATTAAGGCATCGTTCACTGCCGCTCGGTTGCGGGCAAACTTAGGCGGATCGAGCACCACGATGCCGAAGCGTTCTTTTTGCAGCGACAATTCTTGCAGCGTCTCGAAGCCGTCTCCGGGTTGGAAATGAAGATTAGCGACCCCGTTCAACTCCGCATTGGCTCGGGCGAGCGCTAACGCTTTTTCACTGCTATCGACGCATAACACTTCGCTGGCCCCGCCGTGTTTTACGGCATTGAGCGCGAAGCCGCCGCTGTAGCAAAACATATCGAGCATTCGCCGGCCTTGCACGTAGTTGGCCACCGCTCGGCGATTCTCACGTTGATCCAAATACAATCCGGTTTTGTGCCCTTCGCGCAAATTAACACCGTAGCGCAGGTCATGTTCTTCGATGAAGACAGGGCCCGTGGGCAAATCGCCCCAGCCGCGTCCTTCCTCGTGCGGCATGCCTTCCATCTGTACGGCGCCGCGCTCCTGGCGCAACACCACTCCGCGCGGATGAACTAAATCGATAAGCAGCGGCACAATTTTGTCCAACCGCTGCCAAACGGCCAGCGACGTGGCCTGCACCGATAAATATTCGCCATAGCGGTCGACAATTAGCCCACTGAGTCCGTCGGCTTCGCTATACACCAGCCGTGCGGCGCCGGCAGGGTTGTCGTAGCCCAAACGCTTTCGCAGGGCGATGGCCGTTTCCAGGCGGCGGCGAAAAAGTGCTTCGTCCAGCAGAGTGCCAGCATCCCACGTGTAAAGCCGCACACGAAGGCGGCTGTGGCCGTTATAAAATCCGCGGGCAATAAACTTCCCTTTGTCGGAAATGAGATCGACGATGTCGCCGTTGGAAACTGTGCCTTCAATTCGATCAATCGCGGTATCCAAAACCCACGGATGCCGGCCGAAAAAAGGCTGCGCTTTGCGCGGCCTGAGAATTACTTGGGCCACGCCCAGTCCGGCGGCGGCTTCGCGCGCCAGTGAAATGGAATCGACAGTTTCTGCGGCATGCGACATTTCGATACTCAATGGCGGAGCGGCTGGGCCGCATCTTATGAAAATCTCGCGCGGTGCTGCAGCGGTCGGGTGGCTGGGGTCGAACGAAGTGAGCCCCCCAACCGGTTGGATTCCGGTGGCTCGGCGGCCTCGACCCCGGGCACCCACTCTGCCACCCCGCAGCGGCCTGCAACCAGCGCAGTATTGAGCATAACCGACCGGCAATCGAAGAGATAGAGCCTACGCAGCGCGGGGCACGATCGGCGGCCAGTAACTCGTGGCAAATTTAATTGAGCGACGGCTGGAAGATCAGCGGCAGATTCAGTTCCGGATGCGGGGACGGCGCAGGCGGTGGAACTGGCAGCGGCTTTACCGGGCGGATTTCGTGCCGGCTGGCAGCGCGGGGCGAGTGAGTTCGCATAAATCGGTTTTTCGCAGAGGTAAAGCGGGTGAAGTTGTGCGATTTGTTTCCGCCGATTTTACGACGGTGCGCACAAACAATCGACCGCGCCGTGAAGAGCGCGAACGGGAAGCAAAACCGTGCATCATTCGCCCTGTGCAATGGAAACGAAGTTCCTCACCTGGGCGCCGACTTTTGCCGGCGCCTCAAGCGGGATTCGCCGCTGCGTGCATTCGTGTTCAGGATGGCACGGCGCGCGCAGCGGCAAATTTTTTGATTTGTAATTCGCGAGCGGAACATCGAGCACTGCAACAACCTGACTCAACGGCAATGGCAGAGCGATGATTCCATCGCCCATTGCCCGCGCAGGATCTGTCGCCGGTCAAACACGCCCATCAGGTTCCGCAAACGGTGAGCTTACTTCTGCGGCAAATAGCCGGTGGTGTAAGCCGGACCTGGCGTCACTGTGGTGGCCGGAGCGGTCATCATGGGAGTGCCCATTACTCCGCCGCTGCAGGCATCGCAGTGGTTGCAGCCGCAGGGAGCGGCTTCAACGGGCTCCCCGCAAGGCGAGCATTCGCCGCGTCGGCCAAACATGCCGCCGCAAGGATTTCCCATGCCACAGCAGCCAAGCGATACGCTCGTCAAAGCCGCCAGGGTCGTCACAATTAAAAGCCTTCTCATGGCTCAACTCTCCAGTGCAAAACGAAATCGGGAGGGGAGGCGATTCGGTTTGGGTCGAGCAACTCTACACCACGCCCTGTGATGTGCAAACGCAACACGCACGATTTTTTTTCGCAACGGGATTTTTTTTCTCAACACTTGTGGGCGGAAAAGGTGATAATTTTCCCCTATATGACGTGTTGTGACGCACCGCGGAAGGTCCGCGCGCAACATCTTCACCGCAAAAACGGATTCTGGCGGATTTGCCGATTATGCAAAGGTCATTCGTTTCGTGGCCGCGGCCGGCACCTGGGCTGAAAGTGCTCGCGGCTTGCGCTACGGTGTACGTGGCGCTGATAGCCGCCGCGTTGCGGCCAGCAACCGCCGACGATGCGCACTGCGGCACTTCGTCGGCTGCATGCCCTCCTGAGCCTGCGGTTTGCTTGCCGCGCACGCACGACGAGGTGTGGCTGGTCAGCACACGCGGCCTGGGCTGTCCCGATCACGAAGCCAGTCCGCCGCAATTGGAAGTGTGGCAGTGCGATTTGAACGCGCACGAGTGGAACCGCTCTTCGCAGGCCGCTTTTCTAGCCGCCAACAATGCCGCGCTGCCCACGGTGTTTTGGGTGCATGGCAATCGGAAATATGCCGACGAAGCGCGCGAAGATGCCATGGAAATCTATCAGCAATTAACGGCCGGTGTTTCCGGCGATAGGCCCATCCGGTTCGTCATTTTTTCCTGGCCCTCCGCTCCCATTCATGGCTTGAAAGAAGACGCCCGAGTGAAAGCCGCCCGCACGAATGTCGACGGCTATTACTTGGGCTGGCTGGTGAGCCAAATGGATTCGCGCCTTCAGGTCGATATTATTGGCTACAGCTTCGGCGCCCGCATTGTAACCGGGGCGTTGCATCTGCTGGGCGGGGGCACATTATGCGGTTGGGCACTGCCGCCCACGAAACGATTGGCGCCCATGCAGGCTGTGTTGGTGGCGCCGGCCGTGAACAATGATTGGCTGGCCATTGGTCACGCCCACGGCGAGGCCCTGCCGGCGGTGGAGCGAATGTTGTCGCTGAACAATGGTTGCGACATGGCCTTAAAACGTTACGACGTGATTGATCCCTGCAATAAGCCCCAAGCTCTGGGCTACACCGGCGCGGTGGGTCCGTTGGGTGAAAACGCCAGCAAGTTGAGCGAATACAATATGTGCTGCGCCGTGGGGAAACGGCATTATTGGGGAAACTATTTTTATAACCCCGGCATCGTGGCGATGATGCGGCCGTATGTTGGATTGGCCGATTAACGAAGGCCGAACCCAAACGTGCAGAATTTTCCTGTGGCTTGACGGCGATTGGCTCCGTCTGTCATCTTGGAAAATGATGCGTTGATTTTCGCCGCAAGATCGAGTTGCTTTCCGCCATTTTGCGTCGCCATGCCTGAGCCGGTTGCTTATTTGAACGGTCAATTGCTTCCCGCTTCGCAGGCGGTGCTTCCGGTATATGACACCGGGTTCGTGCTAGGCGCCACGGTCACCGAGCAATTGCGAACTTTTCGGGGCGAGTTGTTTCGGCTGCCCGAGCATTTGAACCGCTTGCACACTTCGCTGCAAACCGCCGGCATTGAACCGCGCGAATCGTTGCCCGAGCTGGCCGACATTGCCGCCCGGCTCGTGGCCGATAACCGCAGGCTGATCGATCCGGCCGACGACTTGGGCCTGTGCATTTTCATTACGCCGGGTCCTTACACATCCATGGCGGAGGGAGTTGCCGGTGGACCGACTGTCGGGTTGCATACCTATCGATTGCCGTTTCATCTGTGGGCCGATCGGTATCAGCAAGGCGTGGCGCTGCGCACAACCCCCATCCAACAAGTTCCGCCGGAATGTTGGCCGGCGGCCTTGAAGTGCCGCAGCCGCATGCACTATTTTTTGGCCGATCAGGAAGCGGCGGAGGCCGAGCCAGGATCGCGGGCTTTGCTGTTGAACGCGGGCGGCCTGATTTCCGAAACGTCGACGGCCAACGTCGTGGCTTACTATGCCAATCGGGGCTTAGTTTCGCCGCCGCTGGAACAAGTTCTGCCTGGAATCAGCTTGCAAGTGGTGACCGAGTTGGCCGGTCGATTGGGAATTCCATTTGCCAACAAAGATTTGAAGCCGGATGAATTTGCCCGCGCCGATGAGGCATTCGTCAGCAGCACGCCGAATTGCTTGCTTCCGGTCACGCGCTTAAACGGCCAGGCAATTGGCAACGGCCAGCCTGGAAAGGTGTTTCAACAGCTGCTTGCGGCGTGGAATGAAATGGCCGAGCTAGATATTGCCGCACAAGCCCGGAAATTTTCTAAAAGGTCCTAACCATTGTGCGCCGCCGGTTGCGGGTTTTCCGCACTGCGCTCAATGATTGCCATCAGGATTCCAGCGGTCGGCGTTGGCCTCGTAAATTTCCCGAATAATTCGCGGCACGTCATACGTCAGTTTCCAATCGGGATAGTGCTGTTGAAACTTGGCCACGCTGCTGATCCACCACTGGTGATCGCCCATCCGGTTGGCATCGGAATACGTGGAATGCAGTTTCCTGTGCGTCAGGTCTTCGCACAACTTAATCGCTTCCAGCATGGAGCAATTGCTGAAGCGGCTGCCGCCCATGTTGTACACTTCGCCGCGGCGCGGCTGACGAAAAAAATGTGCAAAGGCGGAAATTAAATCGCTGCTGTGAATGTTGTCGCGGACCTGCTTTCCACGATAACCGAAGACGGTGTAGGGCGTGTTGGTGGCGGCGCATTTCACCAAGTATGCCAAAAAGCCATGCAATTGTGCGCCGCTGTGGTTAGGTCCCGTAATGCAACCGCCGCGGAAGCAGACCGTTTTCAGTCCAAAATAGCGGCCGTACTCTTGCACCAACACGTCGGCGGCCACTTTGGACGCGCCGAACAGGCTGTGCAGTGTTTGATCGATTGACATTTCCTCGGGAATGCCACTGCTCCAGGGATGCGCGGGATCAATTTCCCAGCGCGTCTGAAGTTCCACGAGCGGCAAGCGGTTGGGGGCATCGCCATACACTTTGTTGGTGGAGGTGAAAATAAACACCGCTTCCGGCGCCGCCAAGCGCGTGGCTTCCAAAAGCTGCAACGTGCCGACCGCATTGACGCTGAAATCGGTCGTTGGATCGCCGGCTGCCCAATCGTGCGCCGGCTGAGCCGCCGTGTGAATCACCAGCGCGATTTGTGAACCGTGATGTTGAAAAACGGCCCGGATGGCATCTGCGTCACGAATATCCGCATCCACGTGTCGGTAGCGCGGGCCCAGTTCTTGTTCCAGCGCTTGGCGCTGCCAGCGGGTTGATGCATTGTCGCCGAAGAAATGCCGGCGCATGTCGTTGTCGATGCCCACGACATCCAGGCCCAGCTCGGCAAAATAGCGGCTGGCTTGCGAGCCAATCAGCCCTGCGGAACCGGTAATGAGGGCAACACTCATGATTTGCTGGAAAGGTTGCCCTTATAAATTTCTAACTACAAATAACACGAATCGAAAATCCAACGCTGGCAAGCGAGGTCGATGCGGCTTCGTAACCGCCTAAATCACGCATACTTATAACGATATTCGGAATCTGCATGTTTTGCTAGCTCGCACGGCGTTCAAGTTGGGCCGTAACTTGCCAGCCATGCAATCGACGACTAAGCTGACATGACAAGGCCAGGACACGTGAGCGCCACGTTTCACGTTCTCTGAGGCGGCAACATTGATGAATCCACTTGTTTTGACTTCCGACGGCCGAAGTCGGTCGATTGCCGGCCTGCGTCAGGCGGTATTGGACGCCCTGCCGGAAGCGTTGTTTCTTGTTGATTCTTCCACAGAAGAATTGCGGGCGTTGAACGCCGCTGCTGATACATGGCTGCCCTCGCACCAGGGGATTGGCTCCTGGATGCTTGCCGATTTGCTGCCCGAGCTTCAGCTTTCGTCGCTGGTCGATTCCATCAGCGGCTTTGTTCTGAGCCGAGCCATTGACCCCGGCACGGACGAATTGCGGGAAGTGATGCTGCATCTTTATCCCCTGGCCGATGCGGAGCGCGAACTCAGCGCAGTAACTCCGGAAAACCACTCGGCTGTGTTGACGGACGAACGGAAACTAACGGTGCTGGGCTTACGGCCGATTGGCGGCGCCGCCGATGGCGGAATGCCGCGCCGGGATGCATTTGACGATGCCTTTCATGATCCGTTGACACGGCTTCCCAACCGACGATTGTTCCAGCGCCGCTTGGAGCGAATCATCGAACGAGCCGGCCGAATGCACCACTGCTTTGCCGTGCTATTTGTCGATTTGGATCGCTTCAAAAGCGTCAACGATCAATACGGCCATGTGCTGGGCGATAAGTTGTTGGTGAATGCGGCACATCGTTTAGTGGAAGCGGTGAGGCCGCAAGACATGGTCGCCCGGCGCGATGGCGACGAGTTCATTATTTTGCTGGACGATCTCGATCAGCCGGCAGACGCCATCAATGTGGCCGAGCGGATTTTGGAACATTTGCATTTGCCCTTTGCCCTCGACGGAACGGGCGCCGGGGCGATAACCATCGGCGCAAGCATCGGAATTGCCACGGCTGCAGACGGAGTGCTGACGGCCGAAGAACTAATTTCGCGGGCCGACGCCGCCATGTACAATGCCAAAGCGCGAGGGGGCGGCGCCTATTTGGCCGAAGGGCCATTGCCGGATCGCTGTGAGCTTTCGCCGCCGCGAAATTCGCCGAAGCCTCGTTGATCCGCTTGCCTGATCAGCCCGCTGTCTTTACAGTAAATTGAAGGGCAGCGAACGTGACGGAACAGAACCTCCTTTGAGTCGGCATACTCCGCGGTGTTGGCCGACATCTGGCGGCCGGTCGGCATCATCGGCAGCAGGAACTGCTACGTATGGCCAAATTGTTCGATCATTTCCTGTCGATGCTGTCCAGCAAGGTCGACATCGACAGCAAGTACGAAATGCTGCGCGAGACGGTTTCCGGCACGATGTCCAGCTTTTTCAAGGTCCGCGATCGGCAAACCGGACAAATAGTCGGCTTGAAAATTCTCGATTCGGAAAAGTCAAAAATTGTCGAAAGCCGTTTCAAAGGGTGCAATAAACCCAGCGAGGCAGAAATTGGGCTGGCGCTTAGTCATCCCAATATTGTCAAGACCATCGCGCACGGCACAAGCTACGACAATAAGCAATTCATTGTGCTGGAGTTTCTGGAAGGGGTGGGATTGAACTCGCTGTTGATTAGCCGCAGCGTGCAATTGGACGGGCGGCGATTGGACATTATCCGCAAAATGGCGGAAGCGATTGCCGCCGTGCACAAAGCGGGCTTCATCCATCGCGACGTTTGCCCGCGAAACTTCATGGTTTCGCCGCAATTCGATCGGGTCACGCTCATCGATTTTGGCCTGACGCTCCCTGCCAGGGCGGAATTTATGCAGCCGGGCAATCGTACGGGCACGCCCAATTACATGTCGCCGGAAATTGTGCGGCGGAGAAAAACCGATCAGCGTGTCGATGTGTTCGCCTTTGGCGTTACGGCTTACGAAGTCATGACGTTTGATCTGCCGTGGACGCGTGGCATCGATGGCCGCGCGGCGCTGGAGCACGATTTAGCGCCGCCGATCGAAATTACCCAGCGGCTGCCAAAAATCAACAAAACGCTGGCCAAGACAATTATGTGGTGCCTAACGGCCAACCCGGAGGAACGCTGCCCGAGCATGGAGCAGTTTTTAGCGGCGATTGCCAAAGTGAAATCGGAAGATGGGGGCTGATCAGCTCGGCGTAGAATTTTGCGAATTGCGTCGCTGTTAGGCTGCTCCCTCGGTTTTGTCCTGCTCGCTTTCTCGCTTCTGCTCCTTGTCCTCTGCACCTAGGGCCGTGTCTGCCGCCGCCAAACGCTTGTACGTACCGGTTTGCCAGCGGACGATGTCGTTTTTGTAAAAAGGAGAAAATCGGCTTTCGCTGGGCCCGCCGGGAAGATTGGTCCACGCCTCGTCGGAGCCCAGGTTGGTCACAAAGTGATACGACGGGGCGAAGGTAGTTTCGCGCTTGGCGGTGGTCAGCAAGTGACCTTGGAAGGGCGTGGCATGGCAGCCGGGCATCGGCATTTGCTTGGTGTGAAAGCCGAGATAGCGCCCCATTCGCCGATCGCCAATAAAGCGGTTGACGAAGTGGAAGGAATTGAATTCGCCCCAGGGCTCATCGGGCTCGTTGGCCAGTCTTTCGGCGGCCTGGCGAATCATTTCCCCTTTGCTGCGATCAGTCCACCACCGGGAGTTTTCTTCTTTCAGTAAGCGGTCGATGCACGTGAGCACCATCGTGGAATAACCGAATCGGGACGATAAATACAACATTCGCCGCCAGCCGAGGCCTCCTCCTTCTCGATGCGGCGCCTCGCCAAAAATCACCAACAGCACATTGCGATATAGCTTGGCAAATAAAGTTGCTCCCAAGCTCGCCGGATCGTAGCTGCAGTTCCAGGCGGCTAACCGCTGTTTGAGCTTGCCCTCGGGCAAGTGCGGCAAAAAAACCGCCAGCAGCTCTCGGGCTTGCACGCTAGTAACATCGTATTGCAGCTTTTGCATGTCGGCCAAAGTTGCCTGGGGCAATTCCCTCAGCCGCTCGACAAGGCGCCTTTTGCGATAATCTGGCACGGGCATGCTGACCAGCGGCGGATCGCCTGGCGCGTTAAGATTTTCGTTGGCGGTGGCGATGAATCCCTCGGGCGGATCATAAATGTGCGGCAAGTAGTAACTTTCCAATCGGCCCCGCCAGTGATTGGCTTCGTCCCACGCCGGCACCGGCAGCAAACCACTATTGGCGGGATTTCGCTTGGGTAACCAGCCGCCGCCTTGCAGGCCGATGTGCCCGAGCTTGTCTGCCAGCACCCAGCACAACGTGGGTTGGGGGCACTCTCGGGCCACTTCCATGGCGTCGGCGACCGAGCGGCAACCGATAATATCTAGCCAGGTGGCAATCGAGCGCGATGCCCCCGCGGAGCTGCCGATCCAGCTGAACGACAAGTAATAGCCGGCCCCTGCGCCGCTGGGATCACTTTCCAAAATGCCCTGGGGATTAAACAGCACGCGAAATGTTTCCGGGGACCCCGATTTGCGCTGAATGATTTCGTTGCGCAATTGAAAATCGCACCACTGCTGGCCCCGGCGATATTGCCAACCGGTAGCGCCTCCGGGGCGGCAATCTTCAATGAAAAAATCGATGGCGTCTCCCTTCATGTACGTGACGCCCCAGGCTAACTTTTCGGTGCGGCCGACGCCGAATAAGGGACAACCCGGCAATGTGGCGCCGAGCACGTATTCGTCGTTCCAGCGCAGCACGGCCTCGTACCAAATGGCCGGCAGCCGATTGATTTCCAAGTGCGGATCGGAGGCCAGCAGGGCCTGCCCCGTTGCGCTTCGCGCCGGCGAAACCGCCCAGGCATTGCTGCCGGCCAGCCGCGGCAGATCGGTGATGAGCTCGATGGCTTCGTCGGAAAGCTGGCTGGAAATTCGCACGCGCCGCAGCAGTTCTAAATTCACCCGTTCCAGTTGCGGATAAAAAAGTTCGCGCAAGCGGGTGTCGTCAATGCCGGTTTGAATTAGCTCCACGAGCAGCCGCTCGTTTTGTTGCTGGCCGACGGCTAATCCGCCGTAGCTCAATAAGTTGCCGATCAACAGCACCGCCTGCTGATTCCACGGTTGTGGATGAAACCCCGTGGCCCACATTGGCAGCGATCGGCCCGATTCGTGCAGGCCGTCGTTCACCCCTTCGCAATAGGCGGTGATGTCGCCGAAGGAGCGGTCGTCTAACCGCCGCACTTCGTCTTCCAGCAGCAAGTGCAAACCGACGCGGCGAAAAAACCGGTCGGTTTCCAATAGCTCCGGCTTATCGGCAATGAGCTCGGCGGAATGGCCGCTGGCCAATGCTCGGGCAAATAGCATTTGCGTGGGCCGATCGAGCCCGTGCATGTAGCCGAGTCCATATAGCGCGGCCCGCCAGGAGCCGGCGGTAATGTGCGGGACTCCATTGTCATCCCGAAACGCTTGCAAGCGGCGACGGGCATGTTTCAACGGCAGCGGTTGCATCGGGGATGATTAGGGTAGCGGTGGATCGCGCACATTCGTCTTGCCGAAATGTTCCGTCAATCGTAACCTCGTCGTCTGCTGGGAACTACCTTCACCACTTTGCCAGGCAGCGCAATTATGCGGACTGCAATTTCCGCCTTCCTGGAATAACCGATTATGGCTGCATATCGCTTTGTAACCATTTGGCGATTTTCCGAGCCGATCGGCCAGGTGTGGAAAGCCTTGAATGCAGCGGAAGACTACCCGCTGTGGTGGCCCAACGTGTCGTATTATCAGTGCCTTACGCCTGAGAATCCGCGTGGCGTGGGAGCCTGCGGCAAGCGAGCGGTGCGGGGCTTTCTTCCCTATTCGTTGCATTACACGACGACCATTACGCGCTCCGAGCCGCCGCACGATTTGGCATATAATGCGGAAGGCGATTTGGTCGGGGACGGGCAGTTTGTGTTGAAAGAAATTACGCCCAACACGCCGCCGGGCTCCGCCGCCGGGAAAACCGCCGGAACGGAAGTGACGCTGCATTGGAACGTGGCCACGCAGGGGCGTTGGCTGAATCGCTTGTCGCCGCTCTTGAAGTGGCTATTCGCTGCGAACCACAATTACGTCATGCGCCGCGGAGAACGAGGCCTGGCCGATTGGTTACAGCGCAACCCATAATAGATCTACAACGATACGACACCATGAACAGTGAACCAAGCCTGCCGCTGGAAATCGATTGCCGCAGCGTGCAGCAAAAAATGAACGCCGGCGAAGATTTTTTGCTGCTCGATTGCCGCGAGGCGGACGAATATGCCACGGCCAAAATTACCCCGTCGCAGTTCATGCCGATGAGCGAAATTTCCGAGCGCCTGCACGAACTTGAGCCGCATCGGCAGCGGCAAGTGGTGGTGTATTGCCATCATGGCGGCCGCAGCATGCGCGTGGCACGCTGGCTGCGCGGCCAAGGCTTCTTACAAGTCCAAAGCCTGGCCGGTGGCATCGACCAGTGGTCGCAAGAAATTGATCCGGGCGTGCCGCGCTACTAACTAGAGCTGGCGAGAAATGCGGCGGATGTTTGCCGAAGCTGGCTGCTTACGTGCCGCGCTGCTGAATTAGTTCCAACGTTTCGCACGCCAGCCGATTGTTGAGCGTGTCGACGCGATTGGGCAGCGTCACCATGTATTCGACCATCAAATTCAATAAATCAAACAGTCGAAAAACAACGTGCTCGCCGTCCGTGTCAATGAACCCTGGCCGAACTGCGTCGGGGCCGATCACGTGCATTACATCCAGGGCTTGCTGAATTGTGATAGGCAAGCCGCGACGCACCAAGGACATAACGCTGAATTCCAGGTTCTGCCCGTCTTCGCCGAGTTCTGCACACAATAGTTGAATAGCCAGCCGCAACAGCGCCGCTGCCGAGCGCGGCGATTTCAGAGCGATGGTCGCCGCTTCGGCATAGTATTGCTTCACCTCCAAGGGCATGTCGGGATTGGAGGGGGGCGCGGCGCCATGATTGGGGTAAACCATTACGTCCGCATGCCATAGTGAATAGTGATTGCACTGCTCGCAGGTGGCGACGCGAATCGCATTATGCTCGGGCGATTCAAATTGCGAGAAATCTTCGGTTCGCGCCTGCCAATTTTGCTTCGCTACCGTATCACAATGAGGGCAAGTGAATTTGCTTTCGAAAACATGGGGTGCAAGGTAAGCCATGGCCGGCGACCGAAAATGCAAGTTATGACGAAAGCGCAATTCGTAGTTGGTGACTGAGAATTATAACTTCTGTTTGCGCACGCTTACCTTAGATTGGCATGCTGCCCAGATGCAGGGAGACTTGCACGGGCCGCATATCCGGCATAAACGGCGGGAAATCGCCTGCCTGGACCGATGTTACAGGAATTCGCCGGCCTTGAAGGCCGCTACATTTAGCCCTAGATTGAACGCTCGCCAAACAGAATCAGCGGTTGTGGCGGAACTGGCAGACGCGCAAGCCTCAGGAGCTTGTGGCCGCAAGGTCGTGGAGGTTCAAATCCTCTCAACCGCACTGGTTGTCGCACAGTTGGCTCTAGCTACCGCCCTGCGCTCCTCCGACGCCTGTCGGATGTGCTCGGTTGCTGGTTCAAATCCTCTCAACCGCACTATAGCGATCCACAGTTCAATGTGGCGCGTTAAGAACAGCCGGACGGCCACGCCGTCCGGTCCGGATGCTGTGAGCATTCGGCGATTGTCGCTACACGTTCGCCAGAAACGTTCGAGCCGCCGTTGGTCACGACGGCCTATTCGTTCACCGCAGAATTGGACCGTCGTCGAGAATGTTCACGTGCATGGCCGTTACGTGCGGTTTTTGTAGTTCCGGCATGAAGCCGCGCTGGCCGCTGATGCCCACTTCCTTGCCGACGTAGGGCTGCAAATTGACTCCTGGGGCCGGCGAAATGAACGAAACCACTTGGTTCGACGGATCGACCAGCGCGTAAGCCGGGGCATTTGGTCGCTGTGAAATTACTGGAGTGAGTTTCCCGACGCTGTCGAACCGATCCGGATCGTCTGTTGGCAAGACCGATGGCCGATGGCTGGCCAGCGCACTGGCCGTGGCACTTCCGGGATCGCCGAGCAAATCCTGACGGTGCTTCACGTCTTCAAACCGGGCAATGCGGTTAAGCACCAATCGCACGCGGCCGCGCTCCAAGGCGGTATCTGCACTGGGCAGAAGCGCTTCAGTGCGGCGACGCAACGCCGTGAATTCCCACGTTGCCGGGTCATCAACCACGATTTGCGAAACCTGCAAATCAATCGCGTTTAGTTCCGCCTGAAAGGGATCAACCGCCGGCGCCGATTTGTCGTCAGTTGCGCCCTTGGTGGCCCGCCAATCGGATTCGTGCTTGGCTATGCCGCCGGCCGCCGCTGATGCCGAAGTGGCCACCGCGCCGCTTCCTTTGGTTGTCCACTCGGTTGGTGATGCAGCAGGGACATCGCCCATTAGCTCCGCATGCTGCCGTGCGGCATGGCTGTCGTCGGCAATTGCATGAGACAGGCCGGAGGGTGGATCACGATCGAGGAATTTGCTAAACACCCAGCGGAATTCGCCCGAAGGAGGCGCAATTTCGCACCAGGTTTGAGCATCGGGCCCGTCGCCCAGTTGTTTGATGTCGAGAATTTCTACTTGTTCCCCTTTGTCCAATCGCACCTGATGGACATCGCGCGCATTGCTAAATCGCGTGCCGACGAAGCACATGGCGTGATCTTTTTCCACCACCGCCAGATGCTCGCCCAGTGGCTTGACGGCATCGGCCGGCACCCAACTAAAACTTCCCTGCGGCGGGCGAATGGCGTACCAGCCGCCCGGATCTTGGCGATAAACCTCCACGGCCGTGCCTTGGGGCAATTTATCGGTAGGGTAGTAGTTTTTTCCCGGTCCGCTGCGAACATACACGTCGTTGGAATTGGCGTAGGCGGTAAAGGGAAGCTGGTCCGCTGCGAATGCCTGGCGTGAGACGCTATCGACGGAACCCAGCGCCAGCCAGCCGGCGCAAACCATAAAAGCGATGACGCTGGAAAAGCGCATCGGAACTCTCCTGAATGTAGGGCTAATAAATCGCGAATGCGAATAGAAAAGGGGCGCCAACAGACTGTTCCGCATGGCTGCAAGGAACCTTCCAACACCTGGGAACAGACTCCGGCAGCAAAAAACTGCTCCGGGCCAAGGCTTGTAGCGAAAACGGGTCGTTGCGACAAGATCGGTTGGAAGACTCGCTTCCACTTTCAGCAGAAGATCGCCGGATCGTTGCCGCACCGTGCATTCCTCACCGCCGCTGCCAGCGGCAATTTCGCAACAGGCGTCAACTTTGCCGGGTAGATAAAGACGCTAGCAGCCGCCATTCGATACCACGGGATGAACGGCTAAAGACCGCATCCTCCAAACAGGATTATCAAGGGTCACCGAGCGCCAATGGAATTCAATCGCAATCAGTTTTTCATGATCGGCGTGTTGCTGGTGCTTTTGGGCATTCAGTTTCGGCTGGTGGAATCGGCCACGTTGAACGAAAAAACCACCCAGTTCTTAGCTACCCACATGGCATCGGCTCCATCGGGCATGATGGCGGTATTGCCGGGTTCGGCCGTCCACAAGGTGATTCAGCCACCACAATGGCTTGGTTGGGCATTGGTTTCGAGTGGCGCCGTTTGCATTTTGCACAGCCTGGCGATGAAAAAACCGGGCGGATAGCAACGCCGAACTTGCAAAGAGCGAATCAAGAAGGGCAATTACTTTAATATCAGAAGGGAATCTGAAATGACCACGCTTTTTTGCATCCTGCTGTACACCTACTATTTTCACGGCGCCCAGCGGTCAACTCGTTCGACATCGAAGTAGCGGTAGCCGGTCCGTTGCTGCTGCTCGTCCCGCACCTCGCTGTACTGTCGAATCCGCGTCATGGCTTGGCTCGTTTCGAATGAGCCCGCTCCCGGAACGTTGAGCGTGGCGTGAACTAACCCGTAGGGGCCATAGTTCAAATCGAATTCCGGCTGCACGCTTTGGAACGGCAGCTTGACGACGGCTCCGGAGGGCCCAAACTGATCGGGCGTAATCCGTACGGTCCAGTGGTCAATGCGCGGCAGCGATTGCCCTCCATGCAAGCCTGGCGGCGTTTGGGCAATCAATTCCACATCCAAAGTGGCATCGACAGACACCATGTGGCCGTAGGCATCCAACGGGAAGACGTGCAAAATGATCCCGTTGGATTGCACCGTGCGACTCCATTGCGCCAGATGGGCGTCGATGGAAACCGAATTAACCTGCGTATTGTTTTCCCGCGCCGCTTGAATATATTCCGATAGTCGAGTGTCGGGTTGCCAGGGAATAGGCCGCGGATGCGGCACTTCTTCGGTAGTGGCAGGGGGGAGTGCAGGGGTCGCCGCAGCCAAATCTTGACTTTCGTCAGGCGACTTCAATTCATCGATTTGCGACTTTAATTCCACGGCCGATAATTGCCGGTCGCCGCGCTGGGCCAGCACAATGTTGTCCCAATCAATCGGCCGGTAAAGTGTTAGACCCGGTTCCGAATATCGCAGCCAAAGTTGCGAGCCGTCGGTGCGTGAATCCACTTCGCCGGTAAAAATTCTGCCGCTATGAACCGCTACGGCAATTGGCTCGCCGGCGAATGTCGCTACAGCAGCCTGGGAAAGCAGGAACGCAAAAGCGCCGCTACCCAGCCAAGCAGCAGACTGTGCCAGGCGGCATAATCGATACGAGCAAATTCGTTGAAAGCCCACAAACATTGGCCCCGGCCACTTGGCTTGCAGCTTGAATCGGAGGGTACGAACAAACGCTCCTGATGGAGCAGCGAACGTGCTGCATAGCCTAGGCAAAGTCGATACCCAAAACAGGCCGCTGGCGGGGCATTTCGCCTAAACTTTGTTGGCCAGCATAGTTGCACTCTTGCAGCGTCAACGCGCTGGCCATCTGCCAATGACACGATGTTGCTTCGACGAAACAGGATGTTACTCAGACGCATCGCGCCCTTAGGCCCGTGAGTGGCGTGAATGGCGGGTTTAGCCAGCGCATTTGCCGCACGAGCCGCACATAGCAACCATTGACACTGGCACCCGGGCGAATATGATTACGTTTCTACGCATGGTGGGTGGTCTGCCCACTTTGAGCGGCCTGATTTTCTCGAGGGTTTCCCCATGGCCGGTAATCGACGTATTGACGTTACGCAGAAAGGCGAAGTGACCGTGGTCCGCTTCGTCGATCGCAAGATCTTGGACGAAGCCAACATTCAAGAGCTGGGCGTGGAGCTGTTTAAGCTGGTCGAGATAGAAAAGCGCAAAAACCTGCTGCTCAACTTCTTCAACGTGGAATTTCTCTCCAGTGCCGCGCTGGGCAAGCTAATTACGCTGGACAAAAAAGTGAAAGCCAACGGCGGCAGGCTCAAGCTCAGCAACATTCGGCCGGAAATTTACGAAGTGTTCGCCATCACGAAGCTCAACAAGCTGTTCGACATCAAAGATGACGAAACCGACGCCATCGCGGCGTTTTAGTTGGCACTTCTCGCTGGCGTAGCCCGGCTCTCTGGCGTAGCTCGACGGCCGCATACTCACTTGGGAACCGGCTGCGAATAGTTTTCCACATTCGCCGGCAGCGCAGCGGCAAACAAAATAGCGCCAATCACGGCAAATGCAATCAGCTCGCCGAACGCCCAGTTCCAATTCAAATGTTGCACCAGCGCACCCATTCCCCAACCGGAAAGCACGGTGCTGGCGTAGCCAAAAATGCTGGTCAGACCAACGGCCGTGGCTGCGGCACGCTTGGTCGCCAGCTTAACGACGATTACAGCGGCCAGCGCTTGTGGGCCATAGATGAAAAAACCGGCGGCCATTAATAAAGCCGTGCTCAGCCACATATGATGTGGCGGTGTTTGCCAAAACAAGAACATGGTCAAGCCCGCCAACAACATGCATACCACGCAAATCGGCGCCGCACGGCCACCACATACGCGGTCCGTTAGCCATCCGGTAAGAATCATTCCGCCTAAGCCTGCAAACTCAAAAAAGGCAAGCATTCGAGCGCCATCTTTAATATCGATGCCTTTTGTTTCCTTCAGCATGGTGGTGCCCCAGTCAAAAATTCCATAGCGCAGCACATACACAAAAAAATTTGCGGCGGACACAATCCAAATATATTTGTCGGAAAAGACTCGCTCCCAAAGAAATGCCCGAAATTCTTGCGGCGGCTGATCATATTCTGGTGACTTGGCAACCACGTGTGTTCCAGGTAGCTCGGGCAAGCCGATCGATTCTGGCGTATCGCGCAGCCACAGCCAAAGTGCACCGGCAACCGCTAAAGCAATTCCGGCGGGAACAAAAAAACAAATCCGCCAATCGCCCGGTTCGTCCGGCCCACTTCCCGTCCAAAAGACCAAATAACTGCACAAAATCAAAATGCCAGCGCCGCCCAGCGAATGCGAGGCGTTCCAAAACGACATTTTTATCGCCAATTCCTGTGGCGAAAACCAATGGGCCAGCAATCGAGCGCAGGGTGGGTAACCCATTCCCTGAAACCAACCATTGATCATCCAAAACACGATCAAAGCCGGCAGTGCCGTGCTCAATCCGAAAAACACATTTACCACCGCCGACGTCGCCAATCCGAAGGCCATTAACTTGCGCCCATCGGCACGGTCGCCAACAATTCCGTTGGCAAATTTGGAAACACCGTACAAAACGCTGTGCAGGGTCAGAATCAATCCCAGGTTTGTTTTCGACAAGCCCAGCTGTTTTTCCAAAAGCGGCATGCAAAACGAATAGTTCTTACGGACGAAGTAAAACGTTCCATAGCCGATTGTCGTCCAAAATAGGATGCGCGGCCGAAAGTATGCATATTGTTCACGGACTACCGTAGGGTTCGTGATTGGCGCCGCTGGAGGCGCAGGCCGAAAGTATCGCGGCAACCAGGAGAATTCGATGGATTTTGTTGGCAGACGGGTGCTGGGTTGCATGAAATCGGCACGCCAAGAAGCCGTGACAAGAGCAGTGCCTAGAGCATACTGAACCCGCGCGGTTGGAGCAAATGGCGTGGCAAACGACAGGCAAAAATCCGCGCAAAATGGCCCCATTCCGCATAGCTGGCGGATTGCAGATCATTATAATTTAGGTAGGGAATAGGCAGCAGACCGCGGAACAGAGCGTGCAGCGCATGAACAATCATTCAGATTGGACTTGGACGAGGGAACTCAAGTTTCCCAGCCTGCGCGGAGCGGGACAACCGTTCTTGGGCGAGTTGCTCCATGTTCTAAAGCAAGTGCAATGGAGCGAGCACGAAATCTTCGGTATTCATCTGGCCGTGGAAGAGGCCCTGGTGAACGCCATCCGCCATGGCAACGGATCCGACAGCAGTAAACATGTGCACGTGGCGTGTAAACTCAGTCCGCACCGGCTACTGCTGGAAATTACAGATGAAGGCGCTGGGTTTGATCCCACGCTGGTGCCCGATTGCACTCAGTCGGAAAATCTGCAGCGGCCCGGCGGCCGAGGCATCATGCTCATGCGGAACTATATGTCGCGGGTGGAATACATTGACGGTGGACACCGTGTGGTAATGGAAAAACACCGGACGATTCAAGGCTGATTCGATGGGCATCAAGTTTTATTGCCCCAATGGGCATAAGGTGCATGTAAAGTCCTTTCTGGCGGGCAAGAAAGGCTTATGCCCAAAGTGCGGCGTGCGGATTGATATTCCCCTGGAGAGCGTAAAGCGCGATCGTACCAAGGCGGCAGCGATTGCCAGCTCGGCGACCGACGTCGCGGATGATGAAGATGATGCCGAAGAGGAAGAAATCACGACCATTCCCTCTGAGCCGGCCGTGGTGTCTCGGCAAACGCCGGCGCTGTCGTCGCCAAATGGGTCGATGATTACTGCCTCGCCAAAGCCGAACGATTTGGGAGTTGATCTTTCGGCCCTGTCCGGGTCAGGGGCTGCGGAGGATTTATTGTTGCCGGCAGGGAGCCACCCCCCGGTAGCCAGCATCCGCTCCAGTTCCGATTGGTATGTGCAAACTGCCGCCGGCCAGCAATATGGACCGGTTGATGAAACCGCACTACGCATGTGGATTTCCGAAGGACGCGTTAGTCCCGATGACATGCTGTGGCGCGAAGGCTGGCCTCATTGGCAATCGGCCGCCTCGGTTTTCCCACAGTGGCATAGCAACCAAACCGCCGGACAACCACAACCAGTTTCAGCAGTTGCTTCTTCGCTGGATGATCCCTTGGCCGAGGCGGTCCGCGGCACGGCTTCCACCGCTACCCCGGCAACGTGGTTGCGGCAACGTCACCGTGGAAAGCGAGAAATCCGGGCGACGCTGAGCTTGGTCCTGTTGGGTCTCGTGGTGCTGCTATTTGCGCTACTGCTGTATGTATTTTTTGTTCGAGAACCCCCCGACGCTAAACAATCGGGACTCTCCAGGCACAGCGTGTTTGCGGTTGCCGATTCTGAAGGCATTGCTAGCAGGTCTGGGCTCCCCGTGGCGGCCAATTAAGACAGGGCCCAAAGTCGTTTTTCTCTTGACCTGTGCGGCGCTTCTTGCGAAACTTTCGCCCCGCGCTAATCCCGATTGCGCGCAATTCCGTTAGTTAGGAAAACGGCCGCGGTCATCCACCATCAGAAAATTTTGAATTTAAATTATCCAGGGAAGGGAGCAGCCACTATGGACCGCAAATTTTGGCCGGTCACTTTGTTGCTGTTTATCGTCGGTTGCGGCCAAACAAGCCAACCGGAAGCTAACGTGGCCAACAACAGAGTTTCCTCAGGCAGTTCCGCGAATGGCTTCGCCGCCGATACGCCAGACCGGGCCGTTTTTGATTTCCTCGAAGCGGTGCGAACGGGCAACGATCAGCAGGCTTCCACCATGCTGACCCCCTTGGCACGGCAAAAAACCACGGAAATGCAAATGGTCGTGGCGCCCCCGGGCAGTCCGACAGCTCAATTCAAAGTGGGCCAGGTCGAGTACGTCACGCCCAATAAGGATGGCGCCCACGTCTGGTGCAACTGGACAGACCAGGTTGATGCGGAAGGACACACGCGCACTGACAATATCATCTGGGTGCTGCGGCGTGAGGATGAGGGGTGGCGAATTGCCGGAATGGTGACCAAAGTATTTCCCGATCAGCCCCCTTTGGTTCTTAACTTTGAAGACCCGGAAGACATGCTCCGCAAGCAGCAATTGCTGCATGATAGCACCAGTGGCGGTTCAGAAAACCAGCAGACTGGTCAACCACAAGCCGAACGGCCGGCTATGGCGGCACCGGTGGCAAGATAATAACCGAAATCATCGGAATATTTCGCGCAAACTACGGAGTCTGCGCAATTCTATTTAGTTTGATATTACAGCCTGTTTAACTCGCTGTAATGCATTGCTAATAAAGACGTTAAAGTTTGATTGTAAAATTGACAGGATCTCGCAATTTGCGGGATCCTGTTTTTTTTTCGCTACTCACTAGGCGCGGCATAAAGGTGATGTACAGTTGAAGGAACATTTTTCGCAGTCGACCCATACCTCCAGAGCTTTGTAATCTGTTGTATGGATGCTTGACAAGAAGTCGTTCCATGCTAACTTAACGTCCTAACCTAGCTATTCGCGTTTCTTTGCGTAATCCGAAAAGCTTATTACTTGGCAGCCGGAAGGATTAGGCCAGCAGACGCGATCAGCAATAGGACGTAAACGGATTTTTGGTTCCTTCGCTTGGCGGCCGTCCCAAGCGGGGGTGACGAGTTTGGACGGTATTGTGTTTGTTACGCCAAGGTACCTGTTTTTGTTGGAGGATTCGAGGATGAACCGTATTTTGATTTTAGGCATCGCGATATTTATCGCGATCGTCGGCATCGCCCTAGTGGGCGGTGAGAAAGTGGCCGTCGCTGGTCACGGTTGCTGCTGCTGTGGCGGAAATTCCTGCTGCTGCGGTGGTCACCACCATCATCACCGTCACCACTGCTGCTGTGGCGGAAACTGCTGCTGTGGCGGAAATAGCTGCTGCGGCGGCGAAGCCCCGAGCTGCGGTGGCGAGAAGAAGGACGACAAGTCTGCCGCTCCTGCTCCCCCGGCTCCGATGACCTCGATCAACAGCGATCGGGCTCCGTATGCGTTTGCTCACGTGAGCTATCGTCGCTAGTCTCTCCGCAGGGGTAGTACACAACTTGTGTACTGGCCATGCGAAAGAGCCAAAAATTAGCCAGGTTCCGCTTGTCGGAACCTGGCTTTTTTTGTGCGCCTTCCGCAACCAATTGGAGCAGCACCGCCCCCACGCTTTTGTTTCATGCAATTCAATTGGCCGCTATCCAAATTTTCCATGCCGTTCAGGTTAGAAACTGAGTAAGTGCTGTGGTGCAGGCTTTCTCGCCCATGGTAACATCCCGGCCCGTTCCACGCTGAATTTCTTAGCGGCCCGGGCACCGTGCCCGGGCCGAAATAAAAAAGAAGTTCGAGTATGGAGGACTGTGCCATGATACGTTCCGTGAAAATTGTTGCGTCCGTTTTGCTGGTAGTGAGTTTCGTTGCCGTACAAAATGCAATGGCCAAAACGGGCGGCAACGGGGCAAGGTGTAGTAATTGTCCCCACGATTGCTGCTCCAATCATTGTTGCCACAGTAACTGCTGCTATGACTATTGCTGCAATTACTGCTATCCGACTTGCTGCGAATCTTGCTACCCGGTTTGCCAACCCGTCGTGGCCGAACAGTTTGTTTGCCAGCCAGCGTTGATTGCGGAGCCAATTTCTCCGTGCGTCAGCTACTACCCTAGTTGCAGCCATCTTTCGAGTTGCTGCTACCCATGCGGTAATGTTCGCCCGGCGAATTGCTTTCCCCAACACATGAACTTGGCGGTAGGCGTAAGCAAGAAAAGCAAGTAATGCCATCGCTGGCTTTCCCGGAATTGAGTTTATGCATCCGCGGTTTGCCAATTGGTTTCTGCCGCTGCTGGAGGCCACATTCCAGCAGCGGCTGTTTTTATTCGGTGGCAGAATGTTGTTGAAATAAAAATTAGAATGCAAAATGACCGCCGCAATCGTTAAAATGGAAAGACAATCCCGAGGGAGCAACCTTTCCTTATCCGAGCTTCACTTTTATCTATCAATGCCCGAACTTATTGCCCAAGGCCAGGAATTTTCGCAGCGTTGGCGGCGGCGGATTCCCAAAAATCTGCCGGTGACCATTGGCCGAGAGGCGGGAATTTGGTCAATACCGTGGGACGACCGCATTTCGCGAATGCATATTCGCATTTGTTGGGATGGCGCAGCGCTGCATGTAGAACAGTTGCCCACGGCCCGCAATCCTGTATTCCTGAACGGCAATATAGCCACGCAGTTTCAGATGATTCCCGGCGAGCACTTTGTGATTGGCAACACCAGCTTCACACTGTCGGCCGACAATCCGCAAATCACGCTCGACGTGCCGCAGCCCGATCACGAGCAAGTCTTCAGTGCCGCGGAGTTGCGGCGGGTGTCGTTCCATAACGCACAGGAACGGATCGAATTGCTTGGGCGTCTGCCGGAAGTAATTAAGAACGCCGCTTCCGATAGCGAATTGTTTGTGCGGCTGGTGAATTTGTTGCTGGCCGGCGTTCCGCGTGCCGATGCAGCCGCCTTGATTGCTTACGAGATGCCTGGCGGCACCGAGGAAGCTCAACCACCTAGTGATCCCGCCGTTGCAGCGAACACAAATTCATTGAAAACAACTCGTCCAACCAGCCCCATTCGCCTTCTGCATTGGGACAGTCGCCGTCTGGCCGGCGCAAATTTTCAGCCAAGCCAACGGCTGATTCAAAGAGCGCTTGTCCAGAGCGAAACCGTGTTGCACATGTGGACTGAAACTCCCTCGCGGGATTACACCGCTACAGAAAGCATCGATTGGGCTTATTGCACCCCGTTGCCTGGCGATGCGTGCCGCGGTTGGGCGTTGTATTTGGCAGGTCGTTTTAATCACCACTCGCCCGACGAAGCGGGCCGGTCTAACGTGGCCGATCTCCGCGACGACATTAAATTCACGGAATTGGCCGCAGCCACCCTCAGTAGCTTGCGCGAATTGAACCGCCTGGGGCGCCGGCAGGCAGGGCTGAGCCAATTCTTTGCGCCGGTTGTGATGGAAGCTTTGTCGACGGATGATCCGGAAACGGTGCTTGCTCCGCGGGAAACGGAAGTCTCGGTGTTATTTTGCGATTTGCGCGGTTTTTCTCGTACCAGCGAGCGCAGCGCCAGCGATTTGCTCGGCCTGTTGGAACGAGTCAGCAAAGCACTCGGCGTCATGACGCATCAAATTCTTGATCACGGCGGCGTCATTGGCGATTTTCAAGGCGATGCGGCCATGGGCTTTTGGGGTTGGCCTTTAGCACAGGCTGATACTCCGCAACGTGCCGCGCTGGCGGCGCTGGGCATTCGCGCGCAATTCGAATTGGCCAGCCGTCAGCCCGACCATCCGCTAGCCGATTTTCGCGTTGGCATTGGCGTGGCCACGGGCCGCGCGGTGGCGGGTAAAATCGGCACCACCGATCATGTGAAGGTGACCGTGTTTGGGCCGGTGGTAAATTTAGCCGCTCGGCTCGAATCGATGACCAAATTTGTGCATGCGTCTATTCTGCTCGATCCTCCCACCGCCAGCGCACTTCGTCGCCAGTTACCGTCGACCGTGGGTCGTGTGCGGCGTGTAGCCAAAGTCCGCCCGTACGGCCTAGCATCGGCGCTGGAAATTAGCGAGCTATTGCCACCGCAGCATGAATTTTCCGACACCAGCGATCAGAATTTGCGCGACTACGAGGCGGCGTTGGATGCGTTTATTGCCGGACAGTGGGGCCAAACGGTCGATCTATTGCAGCGCGTGCCGGCACAGGATCGCGTGAAAGATTTTCTGGCCGCTTATGTCAATCAACGGAACATGACCCCCCCGCCTAATTGGGACGGCGTCGTGGCGCTAGAATCAAAGTAGCGGCGACCGCATTCCGTGGAAGCCGCTCAGCGGACAGGTCGGCCGGCGGTCAGCGGGGGCAGGCCGCGCTGTTGGCGGCGCTGATTGACGAGTTGGGTATATGCATTTCGCACCGCGCGCATTTCTGGCGTGGAGCGATCCAAGCGATTTCGGAGCCGGCTGATTCGCTGATCATCGGAGAGCGCTTGACCGCGGTTTCCTTGCCGACGCGCTGAATTTTGGGCGTTCGTTGTAGCCGCATTGCTTTGCGCATTGGCTTGCATTTGGGCGCGCGCTTTTTCCATGCGATCGATGTCGGCATCCAGCGCCTTGGCTTGCTCCGCCGTGGACATGGCCAGAATATCTTTCATGTGTGACAGCATGCGATTCTCGAATATTTCCCGGTTGTTGTCCCACATTGCGCGCCGGGCATCAGGAGACAGGGAGTTCAGCTTGGCGCGCATTTGATCCAGTAACGCTCGGCGCGCGTCATCTTTCAAATTTGGGTCCGCCAGTTGTGCTTGTAGTTGCTGTACTTCGCCCAGCGCCGGATTGCCGCTGAACCAACCGAACAGCCACGCGGTGCCCAGCATGGTGAGGCAACTGATGACCAGGCCGATAACAATTTTTCGCTTCCGCATCATCGTGCTCCTAGGTTGCGCCCGGTCTTTTTTTATTGTGGCGTCTATGCGGCACGTAGCTCATCAAACAGCACCCTGTGTTTTTACGCGTTTCACGAGACATGCCGCACTGCGCACCCGATATGTTATTTGCTCACTCCACGTGGCAATCCAAAAATAAAATGTTTCGCGAAGTTGGCCCTCCCGCCGGACCATGAAAATCGTCGAAATCATAGGCTGCCTGCACCGTAGCTTCTTTCAGGGGCACGCCGCTGGCGGTTTGCAGCACTTGCACACGCGTTTTTCCGGCCAGGGTGGTGTTGGCGTATTCGTAACTTAGCCCTTGGACGGGAAAATATGTTTGATCTGCCGGGCAATCGAACGCCTGTTGATTTTCTTCAATGTGTTTGCCGAGCACTGTGAGCAAGCTAGGTAAATTCGGCGTGGCCGTAGGAAGAATGGCCGCATTCGGGTATTTGCCGTGCGTGCCTTGCGCATTCATGTAGTTTTCCAGCGCCAACCCGACTTGCCGCAGTTGTGACTGGCATTGCGTTTTTTGCGCATTCAACCGCGATCGCAGCACCGCGGGCAACAACAGCGACAGCAGAATTCCGATGATGCCCAATACCACCAGCAACTCCACCAGAGTGAAGCCGCAGCGCGAAGATTTTTCAACACAACTCCCCTGAGCAGCTTGCGATTGAGGCACCCTTTTCCAATTCGAGCGCATAGTATCTCCACACTTAGACTTGATCCGAAAAAATTACGAAATTGCAACGCAATCACGTTCGATGGCGAGCAAGGCAAGAATCCGAAGGCTATATCGTGCTAGCAAGCACGGAGCCATTCGAGCCCGGAAAGATTCATCCCTACCAAACCCCAGAGCGTGTGGCGGGTTTCGGAAAAAATTGAAAAGTTAAAATTGACGAGCGCGAAATCGGGGCTTGTGCGATTACAATTTTTTCAAGCCAACTAATTCGCGTAAATGAACCTCCATGCAGCCGGCCAAGATTCCCGGGTTGTAACCCCCTTCCAGAACACTTACCATTTTGCCGCCGCAGTGCGTGTCGGCCACGGCCCGCACAATTTGGGTTAGAGTTTGAAAGTCCTCGATTTCCAAGCCCAGCGAACCGACCGGATCGTCGCGGTGGCTGTCGAATCCGGCGCTAATCAATATCAACTCTGGTCGCAGACGGTCGGCAAATGATTCCAACGCCAAACGAAATTGGTCCAGATAATCTGGGCGTGAAGTGCCGAAGATGACCGGCACGTTCACGGTTGCGCCCAAGCCGGAGCCGGCGCCAGTTTCGTCGCGGTTGCCGCTGCCAGGGTAAAACGGCCAACGATGAATTGAAAAAAATCCAATTTGGGGATCGGTCCAAAATGCAGCTTGTGTGCCATTGCCATGATGCACATCCCAGTCGATAACCAATACGCGGTTCAATTGATGCTCGTCAACGGCCACGCGTGCACCAATCGCTACGTTGTTAAACAGGCAAAAACCCATCGCCCCGGCTGCCAGGGCATGATGACCCGGTGGGCGCACCAGGCATAGCGCGTTTTTATCTTCGCCATGCAACAGGCGATCGACAGCATTTGCCACCGCACCAGCCGCCAGCAGGGCGACAGCATAGGAAACGGGCGAAACGACGGTATCGACTTCCAGTCGACCGCCGCCTTGCTGAGCGAAAGCCTCCACCTGGGCCGCATATTCCGGCCGATGTACTCGGGACAGCCGAGCGAGCGAAACGGGCTCCCATTCCGCCCTATGGCAGCATGCTACCAAGCCTTGCCGCTCCAAATGCCGCATGACTTGCGTCAGCCGCTCCGGGCGCTCCGGGTGGGTACCTGTTTCATGGTCGAGGAAGCGGTCGTGATAGTACAGCAGGGTCAACGGCGTGGTGTGCAAAAAAGTCGAGTGAAATGGGCTTCGCGGCAGCGTCATTCTACCTGATCTACCTTGACAGCACCCGGCGTGGGTAAGTACGCTTAAGGGAGGGCAGGTGTGTCGCAAACCATGCTGGCGTCTTCTCTTACGGTGTTTGCGGCCATGTCAAAACTTCGGAATAACTCTGCGTTTTTAAAATGAGTTTGGCCATGATTGGGCATTGTCGTTTTTCGCGTGTGTCTTCGGCCTTGGCGATTGTGGCGATTTTCTTGCTCGCCGGCTCTCCTGCCAGCGGCCAAGATTATGAGGAGCTACCGCTGTACCAGGCGAACAACAAGCCGGTGCAAGCTTGGTCGCAATTGACCAGCGCCGCTCTGGACGACAAGACCAAATCCATCTTGGGAATGCTTGGCGGCGATCCGCTCGATGCTGCGGCATTTGACCAATACTTTAATGACATTGTCTTTCCCATGTTCGCGCAGTGGAAGGATGTCAAAATTGGCACGCGAACAGTATCGCCATTGGCCGAGGGGATTAACGGCGTGAAATTGTCGGATCTACGAGTGCGCTTCAAGCGGGAGTTTTTGAATAAAGCCACCAACCCCGCCGCACACGAGCACTTGAACGATCTGACGGTGAAGAAAATGGATCAAATTGCCAGCGGCAATTTTCATCCCGTGGTACGAGCCAACGCCCTGCTCATGATGGGCGATTTGAACGATTCCGAATCGACCGGCGCGCCATGGAAACCGGCGCTGCCATACCTGTGGAAATATGCGACGGCAAAAAATTCGATCGACGCCGTTCGTGTTCCGGCCTGGCGCGGCCTGGTACGCTTTGCCACGCAAAACGGCATTGACGCTGACCATCGACAAGCGGCCATCAGCGCCGCCGTGGATGCTTTGCAAAAACGAAACGATCTGGCAGGCACTACGCAGGATGGAAAAGATTGGATTTGCTGTCGGGCCATTGATGTTTTGATCGCTCTCAACAATCCTCCGCCCAACGCCGATGTCTCCAAGGCGCTGTTGGACACCATCAAAGACAATTCCACGTCCATGGCAATTCGGACTGCCGCCGCGGGCGCGCTGGCCACAATCAAATTAAATGTGCCGCAAAATTTTGACCCTGCGGCGCTGGCAAAAACGCTGGGAAACATTGCCGTCGATGATTACAAGAAGGAACTCGAAACCGCTGCCGCGCATAACATGCCCATTGTCGTGGGCCGATTGGCTCAGCAACTGGGCGATATTCGCCAAGGCTTGGTCGGAAGCGATGGCAAAGGGGGCGTGCGTGCCATGTCGGCCACTGCGGACTTGCAACAGTATGTAGATTCGCTCATCGGCCCGCTGGATAATCTCATTGCAGCGTGCGGCACTAAGCAGGCAGATCCACCGACCCCCACAACGCCGGCTTATGGCGGCGCGCCGGTGGTCATTCCCATCGACCGGCAAAAACCCATTGAAGACGCCCTGGCAAATGCAGGGAATAGTTTGGACGCGGCAGTGCAACGAGCGGCCGGAGGTCCGGCAGCGCCGGGCACAACGGCTCCTGCCACCACTCCGGCACAACAGCCGGAAAATCCCCTCGGGCTGAATTAACGCGTCCGCCGCACAGGGCGTCTAGTTTGAAAGTTTGAATCAGTTTCATGGATGAGAACGGAGGCGAAAGGAATTCGCCGTGATGCACTGCTTGCCATTGCACTGTTTGTCATCGAACTGCCGCCACGGTAGTTTTTGCGCTTGTGTTGCGCGGATTGGGTTGCTGTTGGCATTGCCAATTTCCGCCGGTTGCCAGTCGTCCCGTTGGTCACCAACCGGCGGAACGTTTGCCGCTGAACCGCAGTCAACTACTAGCAACCACCCAACGTCTGGCGCGGCGGCAGACAAAACGGCAACGGCTAAATCTAAGCCTAACCCCGGCTCGCAACCAGCGGCAAATTCTGTTCTCGACTCGTTCAAACCATTGGACGATGACAACTGGGTATTGGCGGTGGCCATGCCCGAATCGCCCGATGCGCTCGAGCACTTTGCACCACCCGATCATGCCGAAGCGCCGCGCTATCGTTGGCGGCACCACGCGCTGGAGGACATCCTGGATCGACCAATCGATCAGCAGCCCGATTGGCAATTGGCGTTGCAATCGGAAAAGCAGATTGTCCGCGTGAATGCCGCCATTGCCCTGTCCCGCCAAGGAGCAGGCTCGCCCGAAAAAACTTTAACCTCCGCAGTCCAGGCTCCAGACCTCAAATTGGCAGTCCGCCGTGCCGCAACGGAGGCCTTGGGCGAGGTACACAGTACGGCGGCGACCGCCGCTTTGAACGACCTAATCGATCAATATAGTCAATGCACGGGCCCCAATCGATCGCACTACATTCCGGAAATTCATGCGGAGCTTGTCCGGGCGCTGGCGCATTCGTCCGGCGGAACAATTGACGCCCGAATTGTCGATGCTTTGAAGAGCCCTGCTCCGGTGGTCAAGCGCGAAGCATTGGGAGCCATGACGAACTCGAATGCGGCAGCGGCTAAAACCGATGCAACATCGTTGCCGCCGCTGGCTCTGGATTTGACCTCCGATGCGGACCCGCAAGTTCGCATCGCCGCTTTGAAATTGATTGCCGCGCGAAAAGATCCGCAAGCGCTCGACAAAATTCACCGCGCGCTTTCCGATTCTGACTTTTCCGTTCGCTCCAAGGCAATTGAACTGCTGGGGCAAGTCGGCGCCGACGAGGACCGCGCTAGGCTGAAGCGATTGGCTGGCGACCACGGCGAATTAGTGCGCGTGGCAGCCATTCAAGCGCTGGCGAATTTGGATGATCGAGACAACGTCGAGAGCGCCGCCCACGATCCTTCTTGGCGAGTTCGCACGGCAGTGGTGGCTTCGCTGGCCAAACATCCCGATCGCCGATCCGTTGCGCTAGCTCGGCAATTTCTCACAGACGGCAGTGTGGAAGTACAACGTGCAACCATTCGCATGACCGCTGCGTGGCAAATAGAAACCGCCGGCCCGCTGCTGCTGTCGGTGTTGGATTCGCCGAATTACTCTCCGCGGAAAGATGCTGCAACATTGTTGTCAGACCGTTGGGCCCCCGCCGCAGGGTTTCCCATCGATGCTCCCCAACAGCGCCGTACGGAACTTGCGGTCCAATTGCAGCAGCAATGGATTGCACAGTTTGGAAATATCGACACCCAAGCCTTGGTATCGGCGTCACAACGAACTTCCGAAATTTCTGACGAGCGAAAAAATACAGTGTTCGGACTGATAAATCGCCTGGGCGATCCGCGGGCCAGCGATGCGGAACAAACGGCGGCAGCGCAATCCCTGGTGGCGCTGGGCGCAGATTTGCTACCGATATTGGACGCGCTACAAGCGGAACATGATCAACCATTGCCTGCCAGAATTTATCGCGACGTGCTGCCACAGTGTGGAAAAGAATTCGAATTGATCAATCAACTAGCCGATGCCGCGCCGGCGAATCGTAGAGCGGCATTGGCGGCAATCGTAAAAGTTTCCAGCGAGAGGCAGTTATCTACCGTGGCGCTGGCACGCATTTCGGAACTGTTGGTTAAGGAATCGGATCCAATTCAATGGCTCTCGGCTTATCAACTGATTGAACACGATCCGCGTGAGCCAGCCCGATTGTTGGCGGCAGCGGGAATGAGCCACCCATCTGCCGAAATCCGCCGCCGAGCGTGCCTGTACTTCGCCCAATATCCGGATGCGCAGCAATCTGATTTGCTGGTAGCGGCGCTCGGTGACGACAACCTTTCGGTGTTGCACGCGGCTGCGCAGGCACTGGGAACAGGTCCGCCGCTGGCCGATCCAGCGCCATTGGAAACCTTGCTGACGGCGTCCGACCATTCCTTGCGGCTTGATGCGGCCGTTTCGCTGTCTCGATGGAAATTGGAGTCGGGTTGGGCGGCTTTAGAACGCTTGGCAGCCGATGATGACCCGCAAATCCGGCGCAAAACGGCCCAAGTGATCGGCAAGCTCGATGGCGGCGGTCTTAGCGATAACCCTCTATTACCGACGCTAGTTAAGCTTCTGGACGACCAGCAAGATGTCCGTCGTGCGGCCCTGCTAAGCTTGCGCAGCCTTAGCGGAGCGGGCAATCCGCCTGCAGCTTCCGGTTCGCAGCCCGCGGCCTACGAAGCCCCTGTAGACGCCGGTGAAAGTGGCTCGGCAACGCTCGACGAGCAAGTGCAACGTTGGAAACAATGGTATAGTCGGCAAAACCCGTAACGCTGATACAGGCCCTTTTTCCAACTGGTAGATGCGCCGGCAAGGCGATTGAATTCGATCGCACGTTACCACAAGTGCAATAGTGCAATGCCGACGCCATCGTCATCCACGGTGGGTACCGTATACCACTGGTGTTTTTGCCACTCGGTATGATTGACTGCTGAAACCGACATGCTGGCCAGCCACCAGCCGAGCAACACTTGCGACAAATAGTGGGTATCCGTGTGAATGCGTGCCCAACCGGCCAAAGTTCCGGCGGCATAAAACGACACGTCCAATGCGCAGCAATCGGTCATTTGTGCGGCGGTCCAAAACGGCACGGCGCCGACGAAGGCATGACCGCTGACGCCGTTATGATGACGAAGTGGGTGCCATCCGGAGCCGATTCCCTCGCTGGGACGCGCGGAGCCGATGGCATACTGCAGCACAACGACGGGCGCGCCTCCCACGATTAGACCGCGCAACGATCGGCCACTCCATTCCTGCAGCCAGGCAGTGCAAGCGAATTCACTCTCGTTGTTGCTGAGCCATGAGTCGATGCCATAATCGAACAACCAAATCGCCGACAGACTTGGAATCACGTACACACCATTGCCAAATTGCTTGAGAAAATCCAATTTGGTGTCCGACGGTCGAAGGAATTCTCCATACGCATCGCCGAACCCTGCGTCTGCGTGCGTATTGGCCAAAATTGCCGCACCTCCCACGCCGACGGCAAGCCATTCTAAGCTGCCGCGCCGGTAAAAATTGGCTTGATCATTGAGCAAGTTGAACAGCAGCGGATGATCCTGCAAGTTCATAAATAATGGCGGGGCGTTGGCATCCTGAGGAGCGTGGTCGCCGCCGCTACCAAGGTCGACAGGCTCCTGCGCCTCTGAAGAATCACTATGTTTGGCTGGCCCGTCGTTTACTGGCGGCAATAAGTGCACTTGATCGTCTGACTCCGCGTCATTCGTCAAAGAAAGCTCACTCCAGTACGAGGGAGCAGAAAGATGGCATGCAGCTAATTGGTCGTTCGTTAAGGTAACATTGCCGAATGAATCAGACTCCAACACGCTGTCGGTTATGAGAACAGGCGCCCATGGTTCATCGGCTTCAGCCTGTTCGTCGGTTTCCTCGTTGACAGCTCGCGCGCTTAAGGTCTTATCTGCGTGCCTACCATCTGCTTGCTGCGCCAGATCTTGGTGCGCAGCATGATCGAGCGGCAGCTCAGCGCAGCCGGCGACTAACCCTATCAACAGGGCGATGATGAGCGGCCTTTTCATGAGTGCAGTCTGAGCGCAGCCCGTTGACACGACGCGAATCAACTGGGCGCGCAGCACGAGAACAAAGATGTGATAAGACCGGCAAGAGTATCCAGCGCAATGCCGCCTCACAAGCCGTTCTTCTAAATTCTTCATAAAGTGATGCTCACCAATGCTAGCGATCCACCCTGCGAGCACATCTGCTCTTGACCGACTGTGGCGTAACCGGTATTTACCCACGCTCTTTTCTCGTCGCTGCTAGCTGTTAGAGGCCGGCGATCAGCCTTTCGGCACGGAATCAATTCATCGTCTTGCATCGAACTTCAATGTTGAGGATAGCCCGGTGAGCAAGCCGCGGCTGGCAATCGTGATTTTGATTTGCGGCACGTGCTTTTCATTGCGAGAGGCGCGAGGCCAGCGAGTGGAATTTCCCACGCCTGCGCCATCGGCTGCTTATCCATCGGGCCCCGCGGTTCCGCCGCCGACGTTTGATCCGTATTCCATTCCCAGCACGGCGCCGCCGATGAGCGCTCCCGCATTGCCCCCGGCAGCGCCTTATGGGGCGCCCGGAGCGTATTCCCCCTACGCGCCCGCGCCTGCTCCGCTGTATGGCACGCCCTACAATGGCGCGCCCGCGGCACTATATCCCGATGGGGTGCCTGTTTACAACGGTCCTACGTTCGCGCCGATTACCGACACGTGGACCAAAACCATGCGATTTTTTCAGGAAATTCATGCGGACGAAACTTGGCTGGCGCGCGGCGGTGGCGAAACCGCCTTGGGGATTAACACCATCAACGTGTGGGCAGCGTTTGCCATTCCGTTTTATTGGAATCCGAATCCGTTGCTCATTACTCCAGGGTTTCAGTTGAATTTATGGGACGGCCCTGATCCGGTTGGCCAGCCGGTTCCTTTCGGCCCTGATCTGCCCGCCCAAACCTATGGGGCTTACATTGATGCCGCTTGGAATCCGCAAATCTCGAATTGGTTTGGAGCGGAGTTGGAAGTTAGTCCCGGTTTGTATACCGATTTTCAACACACCAGCAGCGAAAGCATTCGCATTTTGGCTCGTGGACTAGGCGTGCTCACGCTCACTCCGACGATGCAGTTCAAGTTGGGGGTGTGGTACCTCGATCGCAATTTGGTAAAGATGTTGCCCGCGGGCGGCATCGTGTGGACGCCCAACGCCGACTCACGCTACGAAATTTTCTTTCCCGCCCCTAAACTGGCCCATCGCTGTTCGACGGTTGGCAATCACACGCTCTGGGCATACATTCGCGGTGAATACGGAGGGGGCGCATGGACCATCAATCGTCCCGGCGTCGGCTCCGACGATTTCGACTACAACGATTTGAGGTTTGCCATTGGGCTGGATGTGCTGCCGGAAACGCAATCGGGCATGCGCGGGTACGTTGAAGTTGGCTATGCATTCGATCGTCGGTTGGTATTCCGCAGCAATAATCCAGGTAATTTTGATTTATCCGATACCGTGCTGCTGGGCGCGGGCATTTCGTATTAATTGTGAATATGAATCTATTTCGCATTCCTCGCGGCAAACTAGGAACGATCCTGCTGCAATGCCAGATCGCCGTGGCGTTGGCAATTTGTGTGCGCTGCGCGCAGGCACAGCAGCCTGGTGAACCGTATCGGACAAGCACAACCGCGCAATCGGCGTCTAATTTCACGTCCGCGCAGCCAGGTTATTCGCAGCCTCCCACGGGCAATTCCATTTCTTATTCGCTGACGCCATTGCCGCCGAGTTTGAACTCGGCAACGATCCAACCGCCCCTTACGCCGTGGCCGGCCGCGCCGCCGGCGAGCGCGCCATTGTACGACGAGAACGACCCCAATCATCCGCCGACGAAGTTAGCCTCATTTCCGCGCGATGCCACGGAGCCATTGCTCGATCAGCCCAACAATTTCGTTTTGATTCCCGAATCGCAGCAGCCAAGCTTGCCGCCGCAACGGGCTGGTTTCTTTCAGCGAATTTCCGCCACCACGACGTATTTGCCGCGATTCGACGAAAGTAACAACGTCGGTTTTGAAGATACGGAAATTTACGGCGTGTTTGGGGTACCGTGTCCGACGCGTGACTCGCCGCTGTTGATTGAGCCCGGCACCGATTTTTGGGTGCTCGACGCGCCGCACTTTGATTTGCCCTCCACGGTGCACGATGATTACGTGGAATTCCACTGGCTGGGCAAAATCAACGATTGCTGGGGGGCCGATCTCATGGTCACGCCCGGCTGGCACAGCGATTATCAAAACGCCAACGGCTCGCAAGCGTTTCGCCTGGAATCGCACGCCGTGGTGGTTTACACCTGGTCGCCGAATTTGAAAATTGCCGTGGGCGCCGCATACTGGGGCCGGTTGAATGCCAACGTAGTACCGGCCGGCGGTGTCATTTGGACCCCCAATGAAGATACGCGATTCGAGCTAATTACCCCCAAGCCCAGAATTGCATACCGTGTAGAATGCGAGCCCACATACGAGCGCTGGGTATACATCGCCGGCGAATTTGGCGGCGGACAATGGGCCATCGAGCAAACGGGTGGCGTCGACAATATCTTGAATTACAGCGACCTGCGAATCATGCTAGGGGTCGAGCACAAAAGCTTGGATCTTAGCCTAAATGGTTTTGCCGAAATCGGCTATGTTTTCGACCGCCAATTGCAGTACCAAACTGGCCCCGACCAGAACTTGCCCGGCACGATGATGGTTCGCGTGGGGTTGTCGTATTGAATCGCTCGAAGCGACGGTTTCATTTTTTGCGCTGCACGGCCCGTTGGACAGCAGCGCCCATGTCGGCGGGGCTTTCGGCAATTTCGATTCCGGCAGCTTTCAGCGCGGCCAGCTTTTCCTCCGCCGTTCCCTTGCCGCCGCTAATGATCGCACCGGCGTGCCCCATGCGCTTGCCAGGCGGGGCGGTGCGGCCGGCAATAAACGCGGCCACCGGCTTGGTCACATGCTGCTTGACGTAGGCGGCGGCTTCTTCTTCGGCCGTGCCGCCGATTTCCCCCATCATCAAAATTGCTTCCGTGCCTGAATCGGCCTGGAACATTTTGAACAAATCGATGAACGAAGTGCCGACGATCGGATCGCCTCCCAGGCCCACGCAGGTCGATTGCCCAAGCCCCAAATTCGTGAGCTGCCACACGGCTTCGTACGTGAGCGTGCCGCTGCGGCTCATTACGCCTACCTTACCGGGCTTGTGGATGTAACCGGGCATAATTCCGATTTTGCATTCGCCGGGCGTTATCACGCCGGGGCAGTTGGGACCCACTAAAACGGAGTTGCTGCGCTTCACAATCGGATAGACCCGAGCCATGTCGAGCACCGGCACGCCTTCGGTGATGGCGATGACCGTTTTAATTTCCGCGTCGACCGCCTCCAAAATGGCGTCGGCGGTGAAAGCCGGCGGCACGAAAATCATGGTGGCATCGGCGCCGGTTTGCTTCACCGCTTCCATCACGGTATCGAATACCGGCAGGCCTTCGACGGTTTCACCCGCCTTGCCCGGTGTCACGCCGCCGACCATTTTCGTGCCGTATTCCTTGCATCCCTTGGTATGGAATTGCCCTACCTTGCCGGTGATGCCTTGGCAAATGACCCGGGTGTTTTTGTTGATGAGAATGCTCATATGAATTTCAAACGAAGTTCAGCGTGCGGTGGCCGCAACCACTTTTTTCGCTGCGTCAGTTAATCCCTCGGCAGTGACGATATTCACGCCGCTGTTTTTAATGATTTTTCGGCCTTCCTCCACTTCCGTTCCTTCAAGCCGCACAACCAGCGGGACATTGAATCCGACGGTTTTGTACGCTTCCACCAAAGCGTTGGCGATGATGGTGCACCGCATGATGCCGCCAAAAATATTTACCAGCACACCCTTCACATTGGGATCGGAAAGTAAAATGCGGAATGCCTCGGTTACTTGCTCGGTGTTGGCGCCGCCGCCCACGTCCAAAAAATTCGCTGGCTCGCCGCCGTGTAGTTTGATGAGATCCATCGTGCTCATGGCCAAGCCAGCGCCATTTACCAAGCAGCCGATGGTGCCGTCGAGCTTTACATAGCTTAGACCGGCCTTTTGAGCCCGCACTTCGGTGGGTTCTTCTTCGGCAATGTCGCGCATTTCGAGCAGTTCGGGATGCCGGAACAAGGCGTTGTCGTCGAAAGTGATCTTGGCATCGAGTGCGATCAAATCGCCCGACTTTGTTACGACCAGCGGATTGACCTCGACTAAACTGGCATCTTTCCACACCAGCACGCGGCAGACCGAGCGGAGGAATTTTTCAGCTGCGCGGATGCTGCTGCCTTGCAGGGACAACTTTGCGGCCATTTTGCGCGCTTGATAGGGCTGCAAGCCGGCTTCGGGATCGAACGGCTCTTTGAAAATCAACTCCGGTGTTTTGGCGGCCACCTCCTCAATGTTCATGCCGCCGGCCGGCGAGGCAATGAGCACCGGTCCGCCGACGCTGCGGTCGACGAGAATTCCCAAATACAATTCCCGCGCAATCTCGCAGCCTTCTTCAACCAACACCTGGCGAACAACTTGTCCTTCCGGACCGGTTTGAATAGTCACCAGCGGCTGGCCTAACAAATTGCGGGCCACGTTCGCGGCTTCTTCGGCCGATTTAACCAACTGCACGCCGTGCTGCGAATTGGCTTTTACCGTGCCTTTGCCGCGACCGCCGGCATGAATTTGAGCTTTCACCACGGCGAGCGAACCGCCCAACTCGCGGAATGCCTTGGCGGCTTCGTCGGCGGTGCGGGCAACCATGCCCCGTGGAGTGGCTACGCCGGCATCGCGGAAAATTTGTTTAGCTTGAAATTCGTGAATTTTCATGAAAGCGGCTAGCGATCGGCAGCTAGCAAAGAATCAGGGAGGGCGACTTTCGATTGCATCAATGAATCGAATTGCGGATTATAAGGGTTGCATTCCGCGGTGGTCAATGAGTTCCTTTGCCCGCTCGCTTGCCCCTTACGTGCCCTAATTGATCCATGAATTTTCAGGTCGAACTTAATGAGTTTCGCGGGCCGCTCGATTTGCTTTTGTTCCTGGTGCGCAAGCATGAAGTCGAAATCAACGATATTCCCATTGCGCCCATCACGGATCAATTCTTGCAATACTTGGAAGTGTTGCAACAGCTTAATGTGGACGATGTGGGCGACTTCGTCGAATTGGCCAGCACGCTGATCGAAATCAAATCGCGAAGCGTCTTGCCGCGGACGGAGGAAATCGAGGAGCCCGTGGAAGACCCACGGCGCGATTTGGTTCGACGCCTGCTGGAGTACAAGCAGTTCAAAGACGCCGCCAGCATGCTCGAGGAGCGCGGCCGACAATGGCAGCAGCATTTTCCACGCTTAACCAGCGACACGCAGCAGCGCGAGCGCGATCCGGCAGAGGAACCCATTCACGAAGTTGAGCTGTGGGATTTAGTCAGCGCCTTTGGCCGCATATTGCGCGAGCAAGCCGCGTCGGGCCCGTCGAACATCGTTTACGACGACACCCCCATTCACGTTTACATGGAGCGCATTCACGGGCAATTGAAGCAACACGGCAAACTGGCGATGTCGGAATTATTTAGCCCACACACAAATCGATCGACTTTGGTAGGATTGTTTTTGGCAACGCTGGAACTGGTACGTCACCACGGCGTGCGATTGGAACAAGGAGAACTGTTCGAGGAGATTTGGATTTTGCCGGGGGAGTCAGCGGACAAACCCTTGGATTTAGCCGCTTCCCAAAACATCACAGCGCAGGACACATCGGGCGACAACGCTCCAATGGAACAACCAGCTAAGCCACGGCGTAAAGGCCGCAAACGGAAAGAATAAGGTCACTCTTCTACGTCTTTGCGCCCCCGCGTCTGAGGGCGAGATTTTTCCGCTTGGGCATTTCGTCGAGCGGTCGAATCGTCTTGCTTTAGCCGTTTTTGCAACCTCCACGCCAGTTGCACCAGCGATTTGGAAAGCAATTCCAAATTCGGCGGCTCCGCAGCGCGCGGCATCACGATAAAATCCAATCCGTCAGGTAATTTCTGGCGAGATAGCCGGAATGCCTCGCGGAGCAATCGCTTCCAACGGTTCCTGACGACGGCATTGCCGCAATCTCGGGAAACCGACAACCCCAACCGAGCATGCGGCAAGTCGTTTAAACGCCCCAGCAGGCGGATGAGACTGTCGCCGACTGCGCAGCGGCGCTCGTACACTCGCCGAAAGTCAGTTCGCGAGCGCAATCGCAACAACTTGGGAAACGATTGATCGACCATCGGGGCAAAATGCGGTTGTACTACCAACGCAGCTCGTGTCGCGGATTGGTGGGATGCTCTTGATCGAGCTTACGGATCATTTCCACCGTCGCATCGTCGATGACCGGCGGCAGCACAATTTGAACTTCGGCATATAAATCGCCCGTCGTGCCGTTTTTCAGCTTCACGCCATGGCCGCGCACGCGGAGCCGGGCGCCGCCGCTGGTGCGCGGGGGAATTCGCAGCGAGATGGCGCCGTTGGGCGTAGGAACATCGACTTTTGCTCCGGCCACTGCTTCGGTCAAGGTAATCGGCACGCGGACAATTAAATCGTTTCCGCGACGTTGAAAATAGGCATGTGTGGCCACGTGAACGGTCAGCAACAAATCGCCTGCCAGCGCATTGCCTTCACCCGCGCCGCCTTGACCTCGCAAGCGAATTTTTGCCCCGTCGCGAATTCCCGCCGGGATTTTGACTTCGATCCGGTCCGTTTTTCCTGCGGAGCGTTGTACACCCACTTCTACTTTGCCCCCTTGAATGGCCGTTTGAAAGGGAATTTCGATTTCGCTTTCGACATCGGGCCCGGGCTGCTCGATGGGCTTGCCGCGGCGTCCTTTTCCGCCAGCTTGCGCTCCACGGCGAAAGCCGCCCAACAAATCAGCGAACGGACTGCCACCACTCCCGCCGCTTCCGCCGAAGCCTTGGCCGAATAAATCTCCCAAATCGATTTCTTCAAATCCACCCGGCCTTTGCTGCGCCTGCCATGCTTGCCGGGCATGAGGTCCCGCGCCGGCGCCCGTCCCAGTCTGTTCAAACGCGCTGCCGTATCGATCGTACAGCTCGCGTTTGCTGGTGTCGTTCAGAACATCGAACGCGGCTTGCACTTTTTGAAATTTTTCCTTGGCGGTTTTATCGTTGGGATTTAAATCGGGATGATACTTGCGCGCCAACGTGCGGTACGCCTTTTGGATGTCGGCCTGCGAGGCGTTTTTGGCAACTCCCAACGTTTCGTAATAGTCGTCAGCCATGCGGTAGTTGCAATCTTCAAAGGTTACCGCAAAATTGTCGAAATTCGCGGGTTAAACGACAATGCAAAATGCCATTCTCGTCCACAAACTATTCTAGGTTGTATACGTGGTTTACATCAAGATAAGCGATTTCGAACGTGGGCCGTGCTACGCTTGAGAATAACGACTTTACGCCACGCGAGCTTATGAAATTCTGCTTCGGCGCTATTGTTTTCGTGCTTTCTGTTTTCACTGCGGCCCAGCTGCGCGCCAACGGGCAGTTAGAAATCCATGTGGTAGACCGTGACACTGGCCAACCATTGGCCGTTCGAATGCACTTGAAAAACGCACAAGGCAAGCCGGTAAAGCCACCCGGGGTACCCACGCTGGGCGATCATTTTGTGTTCTACGATAAGCTCGTTTTGCGGCTGCCGAATGGCGGCTATGAGTTTTTGATCGAACGCGGCCCGGAGTACTTGGATCAAAACGGTCATTTCGAAATCGAGAATTTCGCCGACGACACGAAAACCGTGGAAATGCGACGCTTCGTCGACATGGCCCAGGAGGGATGGTACAGCGGCGATTTGGATGTCGATCGGCCCGCCAAAGATTTGGAACTGGTTATGCGGGCTGACGATGTGCATGTCGTGCCACTGATTACGTGGTCCAACAAAAAAGAGCCGCCTACGAAAAATCCGGTAGGCATCGAGAGCCCGCAAAAGGCAGCGGTCCATCAAAGGGCCGTAAAGCAATTTGACGGTTCGTTTTTCTATAGCCTCCTCGGCGGTGAATTAACAGCACCGGGAACTACGCTGCGGCTGTTCCGACTTGAGAAACCGCTGGAGCTGATTGATGCCGCTGCTGCGGGTCAATCCAAAGCCGTGGCCAACGTTTTAGGCAGCTTGCCTTGGCTTCCGGTAGTGAAAAAAGCCCGTGGGGAACAGAAAGTTTGGGTTGATGCGGGGGCATTTTTTGCGCGAGATTTGCCCATTTGGATTGCGGCCGGCCAAATCGATTCCATCCAATTGGCCAATCGTCACATGCAGCGTGACGGAGTCGTCGACAACGAGGCCGGCGGCTGGCCGCGCGATCTGTCGGCCTTTCCCAAACCGTACGGCAATGGCCGTTGGTCGCAGGAAATTTATTACCACTTGCTGAATTGCGGTTTGCGTATTCCGCCGACTGCCGGAAGCGGATCGGGATTCAACAATAATCCGGTGGGTTACAACCGTGTATATGTGAATGTGCCGTCTGCTGTTAATGAAAGCGGCTCAGAATCCTCCGCTTCAACGAAACAGGGCGGTGACGCTAAAGAAAGCGCTCTCGCGTGGGATCAATGGTGGAACGCACTGCACGCCGGACGAGCCATCATCACCAACGGTCCGCTCATTCGGCCAAACGTCGAGGGGCAGCTCCCGGGTTACGTCTTCAAAGCAGATGATGGGAAAACCGTCGAGTTGCTGATTGCCCTGACGCTTTCTACACGGGAGAAGATTCGTTACCTGGAGGTGATCAAAAACGGCCGTAGCGAAATCGAAGCCAATTTAGATGATTTTCGCTCTTCCGGGGGAAAGCTGCCGCCGCTGAAATTTAATGCCAGTGGTTGGTTTTTAGTGCGGGCTATTACCGATAATTCCCAAACCTATCGCTACGCCACCACGGCGCCTTACTATGTCGAAATTGGTTATCATCCGCACATTAGCCGCGCAAGCGTACAGTTTTTTCTTGATTGGACGAACAAACGATCAGCAGAAATTGTCGAGGCGTTGAAAGCCGACGACTCGGCAACTGCCCAAGACGCGATTCACTGCGTGCAGCAAGCCCAAGAGTATTGGCGTGCAATGCTGAGGAAAGCCACTGAGGATTGAATCAGGGGCACCGTCAATTCGAACCGGAGTCGGTTCGCAATTCAGCATGTTCTGGGTGGGATGAGCCGGTCCCGGATTGGCCGTTTCCTTCGACAGCGTGAATTTCGGAAATCGGATGGTTTTCAACAAGCGATACATCCGCTGCGCTGCCGTTACTGCTAATTGTAGTCGCCAAACGAATGTCGTTGGCGGCAGTCGTTGTTCCGGGAGGCAAGCCGAACAACCGTTCCTGCACGCGATAAGGCGTTTCTCCCTCGCAAAGCGGCTTGTGGAGGTAAGTGCCATCGGATTGCAATATGCGGGCTTTCACGTTGTCCATTAAATAGGCCGGCACAATTTCGTGCAGAATTCGGTCGCGCAAATCTTCTTGTTCAATCGGGAACATCACTTCTACGCGGCGATAAAAATTGCGCGGCATCCAATCGGCGCTGGACAAAAACACTTTGGCGTCCGCATCGGGTCCGAACACATAAATTCGGCTGTGCTCTAAAAACCGATCGACAATGCTCCGGACCCGAATGGTATCTGAAATGCCAGGCACGCCTGGCCGCAAGCAGCAAATGCCGCGGTCCACAATGTCAATTGGCACGCCCGCCTGGCTCGCCCGATACAGCGATTCGATCACGCGATGATCGACAATCGCGTTGATTTTCGCAAAGATGCGTGAAGGTTTGCCTTCATGGGCGAGTTGAATTTGCTCTTCGATGAGTTGTAAAGTACGCCGATGCAAATCCGTCGGGGCGACAACGAGCTTGCGCCATTGGTGTCCCTGCGAGTAACCCGTGAGCAAGTTGAATAGCGCCGAAGCATCCGTGGCAATATCTTCGTCAGCGGTAAACAGCCCCAGGTCGGTATATACCAGAGCCGTAATCTGGTTGTAATTGCCGGTGCCCAGGTGCACATAGCGCTTGAGCGAGTTTCCTTCTTGCCGAACGATCAGCGACAACTTGCAGTGCGTTTTCCAATCTAAAAAGCCGAACACCACGTGCACGCCGGCTCGTTCTAGTTGTCGGGCCCAGGAAACGTTGTTGGCTTCGTCGAACCGGGCTTTTAATTCGACAAGCGCCGTTACGTGCTTGCCATTATCGGCCGCTTGGATTAATGCGCGAGTGATAGGAGAATCGCCGCTGGTGCGATACAGCGTTTGTTTGATCGCCAGCACCTTGGGATCGTTGGCTGCCTTGGTGACAAAATCGACGACGGCGTCGAATGAATCGTACGGATGATGAATTAAAATATCGCGCCGGGCGATGGTAGCAAACAAATCGTCACGCCGCCGCAGGCCGCGCGGCATTTGCGGCGAGAAGGGCGGATCACGTAACTGTTCCCGGTCCGAAAGCTTCACCCATTCCATCATGGCCGAAAGGTCCAGCGGCCCGGGAATGCGATAAACTTCGCTGTAGCCCTCGGGCGTGTTATCGCGAATGGCTTCATCGTCGATAATCATGCGGCTGAGTTCTTCGCTTCCGCCGGCGGAAAGTTCCAGCCGCACGGCCTCGCCGCGCTGCCGCGTTTTCAAGCGATCTTCAATTAACCGCAGCATGTCATCCGATTCTTGTTCCAGCAAATCAATATCACTGTCGCGCGTGATGCGGAATGTGGTCCAAGAGTGAACGTCGAAGCCGCCGAACAATTCCGGCAGCCGTGTGGATACCAAATCTTCCAGCAAAATGAATTGGGCATCGTCGCCCACGCCCAGGGGCACCAATCGGGGCAGCACTTGCGGCACTTGCACTACCGCGAACAATTGCTTTGGACCCAGACCGCGTCGACGCTCTAGCATGGCAGCCAAATACAGTCCGCGATTGTGATAGCGCGGGCTAGGGTGGGCTGGGTCGATTGCCATAGGCGTAAGAATAGGCAAGGCCCTTTCTCGGAAAAACCGATCGAGTGCTGGCTGATGTTCTTCGTTCAATTCCGCCGGCGTGAGCAAGCGAATGCCTTCCCGATTCAGCGCCGGCCGCACTGCTTCATTCCAACAGCGATATTGCGCGGCCACCAATTCCTGAGTCCGCTTGGTGATGCGCTGTAACTGGGCAATGGCTCGCAGACCGTCGGGGCTGTAATCTTGCGGGGCGCCGTCGCCGAACGCTTGTTCACGCAAACCCGCCACCCGGACCATAAAGAATTCATCCAAGTTGGAGCTGAAGATCGCCAAGAATTTTACCCGCTCCAACAGCGGCGTTTGCGTATCTTCCGCTTCCTCGAGCACGCGGGCGTTGAAATCCAGCCAGCTTAGCTCGCGGTTAATGAATAAATCGGGAGGAAAGTTTTGATCGTGCATGAAAATCCTCGATGGGCAAGCATACGACTAAGCGAATTCAGCGAGCGGATGACCCATTGGCCGCCTCCACATATCTTACGAACCGCAAGATACGCAGGAAAAGCCCCGCTATGCAGGCCGCGCTATTGCCGTATTATGAAAAGGTTAGCATTCACCCAGGACCAACGCGAAACCGCTGATTTACCGCACAAAATCGCGCAAATTTAAGCGAAACACAACCCATGAATTCCGATTGGCAAGCGCTGTATCCGTTTGCGTCGCACGAATTAATGCTCGACGGAAGGCGGTATCATTACCTCGACGAAGGGCAAGGAGAGCCGCTGCTCTTGGTGCACGGCAACCCGACCTGGTCGTTTTATTGGCGTGCCTTGGTCGTCGCATTGCGCAATCGCTACCGGCTGATTGTGCCAGACCACATGGGTTGCGGGCTGAGCGACAAACCGCAGCGGTATGAATACCGATTGGCGAAGCATATCGAAAATCTCAGTCGGCTGGTGGAATCGCTCGATTTGAAAAACGTGACGCTAGTGGCGCACGATTGGGGCGGAGCAATCGGCGCTGGGGCCGCGCTGCAATCGCCCAATCGATTTGCTCGAATTGTGATGATGAACACCGCCGCATTTCATTCGCCATATATTCCCTGGCGGATCCGTTTAGCGCGCATGCCCTTGTTAGGCACGCTGGCCGTTCGGGGCGGAAATGCATTTTTGCAAGCAGCGTTGCGGATGGCATTAGAAAAGCGAGAGAACATGTCGGCGCAGGTCCGGGCCGGTTACCTGGCTCCGTATAATTCATGGCGTAACCGTGTGGCGGTCGATCGCTTCGTCAAAGATATTCCACGTAATCCAGGGCATCCCAGTTACGAAACACTGCGGCATATGGAACAAACCTTGCACACACTGGCCGATCGCCCCTGGTTGCTGCTGTGGGGGATGCAAGATTGGTGCTTTCATGATTGGTATTTACGGCGGTTTTTGGAATTAATTCCACAAGCCGAAGTGCGACGGCTGCCAGAGGCCGGGCATTGGTTGGTCGAAGATGATCCACAGGAAGTGATTGCCTCCCTGCAAGAATTTATTTCGCGCCATCCGTTGGGCAAGACAGTGCCCAGCCTGAGCGCCACTTTAAGTTAACGAATAGTCATGGCTGAACAATTTCACGTTCGTGTTTCTAAAGATTTCCTGGTGTTTAGCGCCGCACACTTCATTACGCTCGGCGAAAATCTTTGCGAACGGCTGCATGGCCACAACTACCGTGTGGCGGCGGAAGTGTTTGGGCCGCTGGGCAAAGAGCAGTGGGTGATCGATTTCATTGCGCTGCGCGACACGTTGCAGGAAATTGTCAAAGCGCTCGATCATTACGTTCTTTTGCCCACCGAGCATGCGCAAATCCGCGTCATCGCCAACGAGAGCAGTGTGGAAGCGGTGTTCCAAAATCGCCGCTGGGTTTTTCCACGGGGCGATTGTGTGTTGCTACCGCTCGCCAACACTACGGCTGAACGATTGGCCGAATACATTGGCCGGCGACTGCTTGATGAATTGCAGCAGCGCTATTCGTTCCAGGCCGATCGACTGCGCGTGGAAGTTGACGAATGCTACGGCCAAATCGGCGTGTGCGAACTGTCCAATCGATAGGCAGCAGGCCAAGCAGTTTGCTCATCCACACTGGGCGAGCCCGAGCTCAACGGGATGCCTGTAGCCATCCATGCCAGCAGTGCTGCGACAGCATACACTTCTTATAATCGTTAAAGTTTTCCACCAGCACGGGTCGATAATGGCCACCGACCCTATCGAATTCCGATCGAGATTTCAGGCTAGAATTCTAATAAGGCAAGCCGCTTATGCGAGTTGTAAAAGCCATCGATAGTGCGCATGACCTCCCAACGCAAAAAGCTGCCGCTAGCGCCAGTCAGCGCAAGCTAGCGGCCAGCATAATTGCCTTGCGGATTGCCGTCCGGCGCGAGCCCCACGCAGCGGCAAGTATTATCTCCAACTGGTTGCGAAAGTGAGAGTGTTCCGTGGCCGCTACTTCCAGCATTCGCAAAGCCGCTGTCATGTTGACCAGCCTTCCCGAAGAGGACGCGGTCAAAATCCTGGCTAAGCTTGAACCCAAGCAAGTGGAAGCTGTCTCGGTTGAGATTGCCAAAATGGGCACCACGGCTGGCGACGAACAGGAAGCCATCATTAACGAATTCGCCGACGCCACCCCCGGCGCGCTGGCGGTCAGTTCCGGCGGTTTGGAAGTGGCCAAAATCTTGGTCGAAAAAGCGATGGGCAAAAATGCCACCGATACGCTCGACAACGTTCGGCAGCAAATTGAGGCGGTTCCCTTCGGGTTCCTACAAAAAGTCGACAGCCAAAACTTGCTAACGTTCATCGTCGACGAGCATCCGCAAACGATTGCCCTGATCGTTTCCAACCTGCCGCCGGCCCAAGGGGCCGGGATCATTGCTGGCCTGCCCAGTGAGCGGCAGTTGGCCGTTATTCGCCGCATTGCCACCATGGGACAAACGAACCCGGAAATCATTCACGAAGTGGAAAAGGGCTTGGAAAACCGCATGGCCAGCGTCATGAGCCAGCAGTTCGAAAACGCCGGCGGCGTCGGCAGCGTGGCCGAAATTTTGAACGTCATCGATCGCGCCACCGAACGATCGTTGTTGGAGCACCTGGCACAGGATGATCCTGACCTGGTGGAAGAAATCCGGCGATTGATGTTCGTATTTGAAGATCTGACAAAATTCTCCGACAAAGATATTCAGACCGTGCTCAAGAATGTGGAAACCTCGCAATGGGCCATGGCGCTGAAGGGAGCCAGCGAGGAATTAGTGCAGAAGATTATGAAAAACATGTCGGCCCGCGCTTCCGAAACGCTCAAGGAGGAAATGGAATACTTGGGGCCGGTCAAGCGCAGCTCGGTGGAGCAAATGCAGCAGCAGGTGGTCGATTTGGTTCGCCGGCTGGAGGACAGTGGCGAAATCACCCGCGGCGCCGGCGAAGAAGAAGAGCAGTTTATTTCGTAAGAAGTGCATCCTTGACGACGGGGGCAGCGCCCCACTCCCTAACTCTGCTTCCCTTTGCTAACATCGGCGTCATGGTCGAAACCCCCATGATGCGCCAGTATCAGGATGCCAAGGCGGCATGCCCTGATGCGCTGCTTTTATTTCGCATGGGGGATTTTTACGAGCTGTTTTTTGACGACGCCCGCACGGCCGCGCGCCTGTTGGGTTTGGCGCTGACCAGTCGTGACAAAAGCGAAAACGCCGTCCCCATGGCTGGCTTTCCGCACCATCAGTTGGAAAGCTATTTGGCGAAGCTGGTGTCGCTGGGCCTGCGCGTCGCCATTTGTGAGCAAACAGAAGACCCCCGGCAAGCCAAAGGACTGGTGAAGCGCGAAGTAACTCGGGTCGTAACCCCCGGCACGTTGACCGACGAGGCGCTGCTCGATCCACGGGAAAATAATTATTTGGCGGCGCTTGTCACGTCGCCCAGAGAACAGGCTGAAGGAAACATCGGTTTGGCCTGGGTTGAGCTTTCGACCGGACGCTTTCAAGCGGCCACCGTTCCGCAAAGCAGATGGGCAGATCAATTGGCCTGCATCGCTCCAGCAGAGTGTTTGATTGAAGAAGATTTGCCCGTTCCGCTGGCAGGCATTCCGCAAGTTGGACAGGTCGGCAATCAAAATGGCCAATCCACCGGCCACTTACCGCTGGCCGCTGGCCACGCATCGCCGGTAATTTCGAACGGCCAACTCCAGGAAAAGACATTGTTTACGCGGCGCCCCGTCTGGGCATTTTCGCTGCCGACTGCGATCGAATTGCTGACCTCCCATTTCGGCACCGCTACTCTGGAAGGCTTTGGTTTCGATGCGGGAACCGATGTACTCGCCATTCGGGCAGCAGGCGCGATTTTGGATTACCTGCGCGAAACGCAAAAAGCGTCGCTTTCGCATTTGGATCGCCTGCTGCGCTATCACGCCGGAAGTACTTTAGAAATCGATCAATCGACACGCCGCAGTTTGGAAATCACGCATACGCTCCGTGATGGCCGTCGTGAGGGAACGCTGTTGGCGGTGCTCGATCGGACAGTCACGTCAATGGGCTCGCGTTTAATGGCCGAATGGGTCGCCAATCCGCTGGCAGAAATCGCACCCATTAACCAGCGGCTGGATGCGATTGCGGAGTTGGTGGCCGATGCTCGCTTGACCGGCGATCTGCGCGAAAAGCTGCGCGGCATTTACGATGTTCAACGGCTGCTGGCACGAATCATCACCGGTCGAGCCAGTCCGCGCGATTTGAGTCACGTGAGTCAAACTCTGGCGGCCTTGCCGGCGCTGAAAGCTAAAATTACCGGTCGGCGCAGTGAGCTGCTGTCGCATCTGGACATCCAGATAGATCTGTACCCTGAAATTCGCGAGCGCTTGGAAACGGCGATGGTGGAAAATTGTCCATTGCAAAGCCGCGAGGGGGGCATTATTCGACCCGGCTACCATGCTGAATTGGACGGCCTGCGCGAATTGGCCACCGGCGGCAAGCAATGGATTGCGCGTTATCAGGCGGAAGAGGCAGTGCGAACCGGAATCGCCAATTTGAAGGTCGGCTTCAATAAGGTTTTTGGCTACTACATCGAAGTCACCCACAGCCATGGATACAAAATTCCTGAAAACTACATCCGCAAGCAAACCGTGAAAAATGCGGAGCGCTACATCACGCCGGAACTCAAAGAGTACGAGGAAAAAGTTCTAACCGCCGATGAACGCGCCAAGCACCTTGAATACGATCTGTTTATGGAACTGCGTGAGTTTGTCGCCGGCCAAGTGCGTCGGCTGCAAGCCACTGCCGCAGCCTTGGCGCAATTGGATGTGCTGGTCGGCCTGGCAGATTTGGCACGCTCCCGCAATTACTGCCGGCCGACGCTGGTGGATGAGCCGGTGCTGGCCATTCGCGATGGTCGGCATCCGGTGCTGGACGGCCTGTTGCCCGACGGTTCTTTCGTGCCCAACGATACCGTGGCCTCGCCCGACGAAGGGCTGATTTTGCTCATCACCGGCCCCAACATGGCCGGCAAAAGCACGTACATTCGCCAGGTCGCATCGATGACACTCATGGCTCAAATCGGCAGCTTCGTGCCGGCGCGCGAAGCGACGATGGGATTGGCCGATCACATTTTCGCCCGAGTCGGCGCCAGCGACGAGTTGAGCCGCGGCCAAAGTACCTTTATGGTGGAAATGACCGAGACCGCCCGCATTTTGAACACCGCTACCCCGCGGAGCTTGGTGATCTTAGATGAAATTGGGCGCGGCACCAGCACTTACGACGGCGTGTCGCTGGCCTGGGCGGTGGTCGAGTATTTGCACGATCACAGCGGCTGCCGCACGCTCTTCGCCACGCATTACCACGAGTTGACCGATTTGGCCAAAACGTTGTCGAGCGTCCGCAATCTGAACGTGGCGGTCCGCGAATGGGACGAGCAGGTCGTGTTTTTACACAAAATATTGGAAGGAGCGGCTGACAAAAGTTATGGCATTCACGTGGCCCGACTGGCCGGCGTGCCAGCAGAAGTGAACCATCGGGCCAAACAAATTCTCGCGCAGCTAGAGCAGGAGCATTTGGATAGCGAAGGGCGGCCGAAAATTGGCGTGCGGGGGAAAAAAACACGCGCAGGCGATTTGCAGTTGACCCTGTTTGCTGCAGAAGTACATCCGCTGGTGGAAAAAGTCCGCTGCTTAGACTTGGACTCGCTTACCCCAATGGCGGCACTGCAAAAGTTGCACGAGTGGCAGAGCGAATTGCTGGGCGAACTTCCAGGCACGCCTCAGACGCGGCCGCGCTAACCGGCGGCGCTTGCTTTCGTCAGTTCGGGGCTTTTTTGCCCCTAGGGTCTCCTTTTTTGCCAAAAGCGGGCATTGCTTTGAATCGCTTGGTAAGATGCTAAAAGGAGCAATCGGGGCCTTTGGCACAAGGCGCCAGGGCCAAGTGTGGAACGGAGAACGCAATGAAGGTGGTTCATATTGTGCTGCTGGCAGGCATGGCATTGCTGGCAGCAGTTTTGCTCAGCCCATCGCCAAGCGATGCGGACGACGCCGATGTGTTGGCCATTCACGGCGACATTTCACGCCAAGAATTCGGCAGCGGCACTGGCGTGATTGTCGGGATTGTCGACAGCGGCGTGGCGTCCACTCATCCCGTGCTCGCCGGGAACACCTCGTTGGGCCACCCTCGTTTGCTGGCCGCCGCTAACTTCGTCGGCGATGGTGACACATCGGCCACCGATAATTCTGTAGAAGGGCACGGCACGCTGATGGCCAGCGCCATTTTGAGCAACGACCCTACGCATACTGGGCTGGCTCCCGATGCGCAGTACATCAATGCCCGGGTGCTGGATGTCAACGATATGTTTGGCACGGACGACGTGGTGATGAACGGCGTCGGTTATGCAGTTTCACAGGGGGCGAATGTGCTTAACCTGTCGCTGAACTGGGGAGCAGGGGTCAATACCAACGGTACCGACCGAATCGATTTAATTCTCGATTGGGCCGCCCAACAAGGCGTGAACATTGCCGTTGCGGCCGGCAATATCACTGCAACACGCGATTCCAACAATGAAGTTCTCCTTCAAGAATTTCCACCCGCACCCGTTCGCAGTCCTGGCAGCGCGTACAACGTGGTCACCGTCGGCCGCACTGGAGTGCCGGTAGGAGATCCCAATGCAGGCCCCATCACTGCCAGCACGGTGTTGAATTACAACCAGGTGTTTAGCACCAGTGCGTCAGGCCCAATCAACAGTCCCACCGGAATTGGCAGCCGCGACAAGCCCGATTTAGTTGCCCCGGGCACGAATACCACGCTGGCCAGCAACGAATTTACGCCCGGCAATCCGGCAACTTATTGGAGCAGCGGTATCAACGGCACCAGTGTTTCCTCGGCACTGGTGGCCGGCATGATGGCTCAGGAAATTGGCTACGGCGAAAGCCACGGACTAAGCACCAGCCCCTTGGTCATTAAAGCCACGATGATGAATAGTGCCGATCAAGTGTTGGGGAAGGTGCTCCCATCGACCAGCGGCCCGCCGAACCTCAGTCCGGGCGCTCCTTGGCAACCGCGCGCTAGCAGCATGGTGGGTGGCGTGCTGCAGGTGACAGCTCCGTTGGATGTTGATTCCGGCGCCGGGCAGGTCGACGGCGCCAAACTTTTTCAGCAATACACCGCCGGCCAGCAGGGGGCCGGAACAGTGAATCCCATTGGCTGGGATCTGAATAACATTTCCAGCACAGCCACCACTACCTACACCTTGAACGCGCCGCAAGCGGCTGGCAGCCAAATCAATGTCACGCTCGACTGGCTTCGCCACATCACTTGGACCGACAGTAACCACAACAACATTGCCGATTCCGCAGATATTTTCACCCCCCAAATACTGAGCGACTTGAATTTAAGCGTGTTGGTCAACGGCAGCCTCGTGGCCGATTCCATCAGCACCACCGACAACGAGCAACTACTGGAATTTCTCCTACCGCAATCAGGCACGGTAAGCATCCAGGTCAACGATGTTGCCATCGCTGGCGCGCCGCCGATCGAACAATATGGCCTGGCCTGGAGCATTGCAGCGGTGCCGGAACCGTCGGCAATATTCTTGGCCGTTTGTGGCGCGGTACTCGTCGGCTTTCGCAAATTCAAGCGGCGTTAGGTCACTGCTTGGCTGAGTAAGAATTTTCGGCCCCACACTAACACGCGCGCATCGATTTGCGACTATTTGGCAAATCGGTGGCAGTCTCGCCGTTTCTGTTTGCGGCGGTAGTAAGCGCGGTGGTTCGGTCATTCGTCTGCCGGCTCACATCCAGCGGCTCCAGCGTGACCAATACGTTTTTGAAAGCCGGGGTTTTGGATTGCGGATCGACCGTGCGCGGAACCAGCACGTTGGCCTCGGGATAATACATCAATGCGTTGCCCGGCCGAATGTCCGGAAACGGCGAGACCAACATGCCAGGCATTTGCCCGATTTGGCTGCGGACGGTAACGCGCTGGTTGGCTTGCAAGCCCAGGCGAGCGATGTCATCGGGATGCACCAGAACAACATCACGGCGGTCGATGCCGCGGTAGATGTCGTAATCTTCATAGACCACGGTGTTAAATTGCCCCTCGCTGCGCACGGTCATCAGCCGCAATTGCTTGACTGAATTTGTTCCCGCCAACTCCGGCAGATCGTGAACGAACAATTGTGCTTTGCCGCTGGCGGTTGCAAACCGCGGCTGGTGAAATGTGCGCCCGGCAATTTGGAATTCCTGCCGAGTGCGATCGATTTCCGCCAGCGGCGCTAGCCCCGGCACAATCCGTCCAATCGCCGCTCGAATTTCTTTGGTCTGCCTCATTTCGCGCCAATCGATGGGTGTGCTGTTTTCTAATACGCGGTGCCCTAAATCGGCGATGATTTCAATTTCGCTGCGGGGGCCCTCGTGTCTTTGCGGGCCGCCATCGCTCAGCCGCACGTAACTGAACATCGACTCTTGCGTGGTCGGCTGTGGCTCTTCATCGCGAGCTAGAACCGGTAGAATAATGGTTTCTTGGGCGAGCCCATGCGCGTGGCCTGTGTTGAGTGTTGTGCTGAGATAGACGAGCAAATCGAGCTTGCCCAGTGCGGCGGCCGCGAACGCAGCATCAGGATTGGAGCCATACAAATTCCCGCCCAGGCAAAGACCGAATTTCAGTTTGCCTGCAGCCGCCGCTTCCATGCAAGTCATCGTGTCCATGCCCAATGCTGTCGGCAGCTTCACACCGAAGTGCGACTGCAACCTTTGGAAAACCGCTTCCTTCAGTTGCGGCGTGACGCCGACCGTGCCCATGCCTTGCACGTTGGAGTGGCCGCGGATCGGCAACAAGCCCGCACCCGCTTTGCCGACCATGCCACGCAATAGTGCAACATTGGCAATGGCCTGCACGTTTTGCACGCCGTGGGTGTGATGTGTGATGCCCATGGTCCAGGCGAAAATGACATGCTGAGCAGCGGCATAACGACGGGCGATATCGTCAATCTCCGCCGGCGAAACGCCCGATTTTTGTTCAATTTCATCCCACGATGTGGTGCGCAATTTCTCGTCGAGCGCCGGCCAGCCTTGGCAATGGTCGCTAAGGAATTGTTCATCTCGCGCGCCCAATTCGACAATTCGTTTCGCGATGCCGGTGAATAGCGCCAAATCGCCGCCGATGTGCGGTTGCACGTACCAATTGGCGATTTCCGTGCCGAACAACATGCTGCGCACGTCGCTGGGCACTCGGAAATTGATCAGGCCGGTTTCCTTCACTGGATTGATGACAATAATTTTCCCGCCGCGGCGGCGCAGGTTTTTCAGCAACGTCATCAACCGCGGATGGTTGCTGGCCGGATTACCGCCGATTAAGAAAAACAAATCGGCCTGTTCAATATCTTCCAGTTGCACGGTGCCTGCCCCGCTGCCGAGCACGCTGCCCAGACCCACGCCACTGGCCTGGTGGCAGTAATAACTGCAATTGTTGACGTTGTTCGTGCCGTACAGCCGCGCGAAAAGTTGCAGGAGAAAGCCGGCTTCGTTGGAGCTGCGGCCACTAACGTACCAAAACGTGTTGTCGGCGGTCGTCGCACGTAGCTTCGCGGCGATCTTTTCCAGGGCCGCGTCCCAGGAAATGGGCTGATAATAATTTTCGCCGCACACCAGCAGCAGCGGTTGCGTCAATCGGCCACAGGCTTCCAGTTCTCGCGGCGAGAAATGCTGCAACTGGGCCAGCGAATACGTGGAAAAAAATTCGCTACGGATGGCCCCCTGCATGTCGGCCGCCATGGCTTGCAGCGATTTTTTGCAGACCTCGGGAAAGTGTCCCGCCTCGTTCACCATGCCGCCGGCCTGGCCGCCCATGCCCAGCGCACAGGTTTTGCACGCGTTCTTGCTGCGCATGGCTTTCCAGAATCGCCACAGGCCACCGGCTTCCCGCGCCTTGCGGAGCGTGTACCACACCGCCTGCCAGCCACCCCCAGATTTTGGTTTACGCATGTTTTAAATGGAGAAAGCAACTCAGCGCATACCAGAAAATCTCCGTACCAAGAATCTCGCGCTATGGCAACAGTTCGGCAACTTTTATTTCGCCAACCTCTTGTTCTTCAATCACAAGACGAACGCTTTCCGAAGCCGCAATGATTTCGCGACGTCGGTATTCTGGCCCTGTGGCCGTTGTCTGAGGTTCGCGGTGTATTTCAAGTTGACGATCAGCCAAGTTTACAATCCAGTATTCGGCAATTCCCGCGCCAGCGTAAAGCTGCTGCTTAGCATTTCGATCTCGGGCCAACGAAGTATCGGCAACTTCAATCACCAGCGCAACATCACTGCCACCAGGGTGCCTGTCCGTCCAATCGCGAATATCCCCCTTGGCGATTGTCACGTCAGGCTCGGGTTCGCTGGCGGACAAAGTAAGCGGTCCTTGCGGGCGAACATGCCAGGTTTTCGGTAGTAGCGAACTGAGTACTCGAGCGATTCTTTGAATGCATGCAAAATGAGATGGGCCGACAGGAGGCATTTGGACAATCCAGCCATCAAGCAGTTCCACTTTATCGTTCTCGTCCAAGATACTAGTTTCTATCATCCGATGATATTCGTCGACCGTAAACCGGCGCAATACTGCTGCACCACTAACGACAGGTATCGAGCCCGGGGTTGACGGAATGGCAGTGATACTTGGCTGGATACTCATGATTACCGACGGGTATGACAACGGTATGTCACTCTCGATGATAAAAATATAGCTATTTTAGGCAAAGCAAGAAAACGCCCGCCGTTCGATTCCTTCGCCAATTATATATCGAACCAACTCAAAACGCCCACAGGATAAATTATCCTGTGGGCGCTAAGCCACATTTTTAAGTGCTGAATTAAAAAGTTCGGTCGTCTTAATCCAAGCTCACAGTCACCGTTTTCCATTCGGTATAGGCGTCTAAACCGCGTTCGCCCAATTCGCGACCAATGCCGCTTTGCTTGAAGCCGCCGAACGGGGCGGCGGCGTCGAACACGTCGTAGCAGTTAATCCACACCGTGCCGGCTTTGAGCTTCTTCGCCAGCAAGTGGGCTTTGGCCACGTCGCGGGTCCACACGGCGGCCGCCAAACCGTAATTGGTTTTGTTGGCACGCTGGACAATTTCGTCGACATCTTTGAACCGCAAAATTGACATGACTGGGCCAAAAATTTCCTCTTCGGCAATTTTCATCTTGTCGGTCACGCCCGTGAACAGCGTCGGCTCAATAAAGTAACCCTTGTTGCCGAATCGCTCCCCCCCGGTGACGCACTTGGCGCCTTCTTTTTTGCCCGACTCAATGTAACCCAAAATTTTGTCGAACTGCTCTTTGTTGACTTGCGGTCCTTGCTCGGTCGTCGGATCGAGCGGATCGCCCAGCTTGCGCTTGCCGTTCATGGCCGTAATTTTTTCGACAAACTTGTCGTGGATTTTATCTTCCACAAACAACCGGCTGCCGGCACAGCAGCATTGGCCCTGGTTGAAATACAACCCGAGATGAGCGCCGGCGGCAGCGGCATCCAAATCGCTGTCGGCAAACACAATGTTCGGGCTTTTGCCACCCAGCTCCAAACTAATTCGTTTCAATGTGCCGGCGGCGTCACGCATGATGATTTGTCCGACTTCCGTCGAGCCGGTGAAGGCCACCTTGTCGACGTCGGGATGCTTCACCAGTGCGCCCCCCGCGGTTGGACCATAACCGGGAACGACGTTAATCACGCCATCTGGGAAGCCGGCTTCCTGCGCTAATTTAGCCATCCTCAGGCAAGTGAGCGGAGTTTGCTCGGCGGGCTTCATCACAATGGTGTTGCCGGCAGCCAAGGCGGGACCCCATTTCCAGGCCACCATCAGCATTGGGAAATTCCAAGGGATAATTTGGCCGACCACGCCCACCGGTTCGCGACGAGTGTAGGTGAAATAATTGCCGCGCACCGGAATGGTTTGGCCGTGGAGCTTGTCGGCCCAGCCGGCGTAATAGCGGAGGCAATCAATGGTCAGCGGCAAATCGGCTGCCCGGCTGTCGCGAATGGGTTTGCCATTGTCAAGCGTTTCCAGCGCAGCCAGTTCGTCGATTTCCTCTTCGATTAAATCGGCCAGGCGATTCATCAACTTCCCGCGGTCACGCGCATCCATTTTGTGCCACGGTCCGCTTTCAAACGCATTGCGGGCGGCTTTCACGGCCAGGTCAATATCGGCGGCATCCCCTTCGGCCACTTTGGCAATCACTTCTTCGGTCGCCGGGTTGATCGTTTCAAACGTCTTGCCGCTTTTGGCTGGCTGCCATTTGCCGCCAATCAAGCATTGCGTTTCTCGAATTTGCGGTTTGCGTGTTTTGGGTTCAACGGCAGTCGCCATAAATCCACCTCCGATGTGTGATGTAATATGCGGAAGGCTGTGCGAGCGTAAGTTGGCAGCGTACAGTCAAAAGTAGGGGAAAGTAAACTGCAGAATGCAATCGCTCTTCCCACCACACAAATTCTACCGAAGTGGCCGTTCGATATGCAAGAATGTTAACTCTCAGGGAGCGGGCAACAGCAGCCTGGAGCAGCCGCCGGGCGACTTCAATAAAACTGCAAATTTCGCATTGTGAGGCCCTTGGACCCCGCTTATTTTGGTACAAGCCCTACGGCTGCACCCTAGTTGCGAGTGGGGCGAAACGTCGTATCCTTGATCTAAGTTAACGATTGTCATACCATCAAGGCAGACAGATGTTCGCCAAATTGGCGAAATGAAACAGCCTGCCTTACCAGCCAGCGCTGCTTGCCAGCCATGGTCTGGTCCTACCCACAAGTTGGCCTCCCTGCCACAATTGAATTAAATGTTTCCACGGAAGCCTCGCCCGGCGGAAAGCTGGCTTCCGTGCTTGATTGCTAGAAGCGTTAGCTTCTGGCGTTTTTTGTGTCCCGATAGGAGTTTGAAAAGATGAACCGAGTTGCAACATGGGGTTTGTCGCTGGCAGTGCTGATGATGGCATCAGCCACCCGTGCTGAAGCACTCCGCAGTGGTCCGCAACCTGGCGAAACGCTCGATTCTTACCAAGTGACCAAAGTCGCCGGCGCTCCTGACGATGGCGTGCCTGTTGGCCAGCAGCTTTGTTACCGCTGCAAAATGGGAAACCGTCCCGTGGTGATGGTTTTTTCCCGCAAGCCCGATCGCGCGCTGGCCCGCTTGGTAAAGCGCTTAGATGCCGTCGTGGCCCAAAACAAAGACGAGCACAACATGGCGTCGTTCGTGAGCTTATTGGGCGATAAGCCCGACGAGTTGGCGAAGTCCAGCAAAGAAATCGTGAACGACACCAAGGTTGAGAATGTGGCCTTTGTTGTGCCTGCCGAGCAACCCAATGGCCCGGAAGCCTATAAAATCAATCCGCAGGTGGAAACTACCGTGTTGATTTATGTGAAGGGCACCGTCGTGGCCAACCGCGCCATTGCGCCTGGCGAATTGAGTGACGAGATGGATGAAAAAATCGTCGCAGACACCGCCAAGATTTTGAAGTAATTTCGTTCGCTTGGCGTGGTTTCGCAATGAATCCGTGACCAATAAAACAAGCCCGGGGATTTCCGTCCCCGGGCTTGCTGTTTTTCTACGTAACGATTTTGCTCCGTGCTTTACGAACTATTGCACGTCGACCGTCCAATTGCCATCGGCGCTGACGTTCAAGAAGTACAAGCCCGGCTCTTCAATCGAAACCGGCTTGGAACCATCGAACGGGCCAATCGTGTTGATCAAATATTCGATCGGGCGGCCGTTCTGGTCCAGCAGCACAACCTTGAAGCGTTCCTCGCCCTGGTGCTTCAATTTGAACTCGGCCAAACCCTTGTCGAGCTTGAAGAACGGCGTGGCCTTGTACCCGCGGCCTTCCAGCGTGCAAGGGGTGCCTTGGCCTTCGGTGGTACGCGGCTGACGGATGTTGGCCGACCAATTGCCATCGGCTTGCACATCCAACAAGCAAGTGCCGCCTTTGGGCACGTTAATGGCGCGCTGGCCGTTGAACCTGCCGATTTGGTTGAACACGGTGTCGAGTTCCTTGCCGTTGCTGTCGAGCAGCTTTACGATGACGTTCGAATCGCCGTCGTGATTGAGCTCAATCACGCACAGACCCGGCTGCAGCTGGAACTTTTCCGAGGCCTGTCGTCCTTTTCCGGAAAGTTGAATCGGCTGCGGTTCGGTGGATTGAACGGGCGCGGCGCTTGATGGGTCGCTCGCTTGTTCGGTCGGTTGGTTGTCTGGCTGATTGCTTTGCAGTGCCGGTGTGTTTTGATCTTCTGCCTTTGCTGTTCCGGCCGCGATCAACCATGCCGACGAACAGCACAACGCGCTGACCGCAACCGCCAGATAAAATCGGTTTTTCAAGCACATGCGTATGTTCCCGTGAATAGTAATGAAGCAAAGAAGCGTGCTAAATGCATCGCTTCGACAAGAACGCTGAAATTGAGATCGCCAAGAGTATCGACGGGTGATCATCGCAGCACGGCGCTCTCGCCAGGCAAATATGGGTTGCAGCGGTGTCGGCGGCGAATGGATTATTATGATGATTTTTTGCCGCATTGGCGGGTCCGCGTCATACACCGCCGGGCAGCGCAGGTGGTAAATTAGGGACGAAAGCGGGCGTCCATGCTGATTGCGCGATGCACTTGCGAAACCCGGTGGCTGGTTGGCAACATCGCATGTTGCCTTCGCTCGCTGCTTGAGCCGGCACCCGCGAATGACTTTAGCCCGTCGCCGTGCGCATCAAGTCATAACCCACGCCAAAGATGGCAGCATCCAGCAGCAAGTGGCTGATCCAAGGGCCGTAAATTGAGCCGCTGCGCTGATAGAGCCAGGCCCAAAAGGCACCCCCAATGGCCGTGGCGATCGAAAACAAATACGTCCAAGGACTGACCCAACCAAAATACGTGCCCAGCACAATCACGTGATGCGCCATAAAAGCGAGGCTGGAAATGGCGATGGCCGTCCACGTTGCCGAGTCTCTCCGAGACTCGGTCCCCAGTTTCGGAGAAACTGGGCTACGTGACGAAAGCCATTGCCGCAGTTGCCCAAACACAAACCACCGCCAGTAATATTCTTCCAGCAGCGAGTGAATCAGCGAATAAAACAACCCCACGGCCGCATAAATGGCCAGCTTTTGTACTCCCATTTCGGCCAACCGGCGGCTCATCTTTCCGGCGGCATCGTGGAAATACCCTGCAGATTTGAACCACTCGAAATAAATCGCCACCGCCGCGCCGCCGAACACCAATCCAAAAATAATGCCTGCCGCCAGACCGCGGGTAGTAAATTTCGGCCAGCGCAGCGGCAGCCGGCAAACCCAGCCAACCCACACCAGCGGCAGGCCGAATTGAATTGCTTTGCCGATTCCATACGCGTCCCGCTGGACTGCCTCCGTTGCGCTGGCCAAGAGAGTGAAGTAGACCCACGTGAGCAGCGCCGGATAAACCAGCGCAAATATCAACGCTGTCCAATTCAAGCATCGCCAAGCGGTTCCGGAGTTTGTCATCTCGGCCGGCGGATTATGCTCTTGGCCTTTCGATCATTGCCAAGGCGATGGTGCTTCCGGCCATCAAAATCGAACCGGCGATGCCGAACTTTACCGCTTCCAGTGAGTTGCCATCTAAAAATCCGAGGACGAGTGCCACAATTCCAATCACCAACGTCAGCGCGGCAACAAACCTGCTTGCCATTTGGTCACTCGTCTTCTGATAAATCGGCTTCGGTAATCATGGTGAAACCTTTGCTGCCCAGCGTTTCCAAGCCCATTTCGATGTTGTCGACCATCAGCGCCACCGCCGGCCGCCCATGCGGACGCACCAGTAGTGGATAGGCCTGAATGATGTTCACCTCGGCCTGCAGCAGGGCGGTGCACACTTGCAATAGCGGCTGATGCCCCTCGGGCAGTTCTACCCCGATCAAATCGCTTTCGATCATCGCTAGGCCGGCCCGTTCTAAGATTTCCCGTCCTTGCTCTGGATGGCTGAGCAAGAACCGCACGAAGCAGCACTCGGAGGAATCGGTAATTGACAGCGCGACAATTTTGACCCGGCTTCCCTCGAACCGCCGCACCACCTCCAGCAACTGGCCAACGCGGTTCTCCAAAAAAACCGTGAATTGGCGAATGGACGGATAGTTTCGTCCTCGCATGGTGGCAAAATCGGTGCTAGTGCCTTCTCCAAAACTCATGCGGTATTTGTAACGCTAGAAAGAGCCAGCCGGCGGCAAACCGTCGAGTAAACCTTTCCCAGGATGCATGCGTACGAACTGCAAATATAAAGGCTGCTAAAAGTTCCGTCAACGTGCTGCGGTAAAGCGGCCTTAGGGTTAAAGGGCGCGCTCACCGGACAGCAAAGCCAGACTTCGCAATCGCATCGGTCCAGAAAATCGATTAAGGTTGTTGTCGATGCTCAAACCGCATCCACGTTAGACTTTCAGGTCCAGACACCAGACCACCAGGCACCAGACCACCAGTTCCCCACCCCATGCTTTCCCAGCACGATACGCAGATTCGAGTGCGTTACCAGGAAACCGACGGCCAAGGCCGGCTGCATCATGCAAATTATTTCATCTACTTTGAACAGGCCCGCGTGGAGTTTTTGCGTGCCGTGGGGAAAAGCTATCGTGCGGTTGAAGAGTCGGGCTTAATGCTCGTGGTAGTGGAAATCGGCTGCGAATATTTTCTGCCCGCCAGCTTCGACGATTTGCTTACCGTGCGGTGCCGTGTGGTGCGAGCCAAAGGAGCGCGCATGGAGCATGCTTACGAAGTGTTCCGAGATGGCGAGTTGCTGGCCCGGGGCCGCAGCATTGTGGCGTGCATTGATCGCAGTGGCAAGCCGAAACGCATTCCCGATTGGTTGCTGCCCGACGCGTCGGAGAGTGAAGGAAAATGAATCAGAGCAAAGCGTCATGATCAATGCACGGCCGAATTAATCCGGCCCATCATGGATGGCCGCTTTTGTACACCGTCGACGGATCGATCAGCCGCTGGGCCACAATCTCAAACCCTTGGGGCGAGTGTTGGCGAAAAAAGCAGCTGCGATAGCCTTCATGGCAGGCAGGGCCAACTTGCCGCACTTTGAGCAAAATGGTATCGGCGTCGCAATCGACGAAAATTCCTTCGACTTGCTGCGTGTGCCCGCTTTCCTCTCCTTTTCGCCACAGCTTCCCGCGCGATCGGCTGTAATAAACCGCCTGTCCCGAGGCGACTGTTTGGGCGTAGCTTTCTGCGTTCATCCAAGCGAGCATCAGCACTTCGCCGGTTTGGGCATCTTGAGCGATGGCCGGCAGCAGGCCATCCCCCTTGGAAAAGTCGGGAATGTTTAGCGATAGTTCCATGGACTGCGGTTCCGTGTGGAGGGCCCACAAAAGAATATGGCAGTTGCGAAGGGCAAGACAAGGATAGCCGACGAACGGTTCACCGGCCAGCGCGGCCGGCGAATGGCCACGCTCGCAGCACGCATGTTTCGGTTCTCGCCACTTGGCACTGAGTTTCTGCCGCGTAAAATGCAGGATTCATCCCATCAATTCATTTGCGAGTGAGCCCATGTCTGCTGATCTTGCCAAATTGATCGATCTAGCCCTGTTGCATCCCACGCTGACCGATAAGGAACTGCACGCAGGCTGCGAAAAGGCCAAGCAATTAAGTGTGGCCAGCGTGTGCATTAAACCGTACGCCGTGAAGCTGGCTGCCGACCGCCTGCGTGGTTCTGGCGTGGCGGTGGGCACGGTCATTGGCTTTCCACACGGCAGCAACGCTCCGGAAATCAAGGCCGCCGAAGCCAAGCTGGCCTGCGAGCACGGCGCCACCGAGCTCGACATGGTTGTGAACATCGGCAAAGTCATGAGCGAAGATTGGGATTTTGTGGAGCGCGACGTCAAAGCTGTCCTCGACGTAGCCCGGCAGCATAAAGCCGTTTTGAAAGTGATTTTCGAGAATGATTATCTCACCAAGGACGAGTGGAAAATCAAGCTCTGCGAAATCTGCGGCAAGCTGGGAGTCGATTACGTGAAAACTTCCACCGGCTTCGGATTCGTCAAGCAAGCCAGCGGCGATTACAACTACAAAGGCGCCACGGAAAAAGATGTGGCCTTGATGCGGAAGCACTCGCCAAAGCAAGTGGGCATTAAAGCGGCCGGCGGCGTGCGCACGCAGGCTGAAGCGCTCAAAATGCAGGAACTGGGCTGCACGCGCCTTGGCACCAGCGCACCGGAACCAATCATCGGCGGCGGAAAATCGACCGGCGCCGGATACTAACCAAGGCAGAAGGCAGAAAGCAGAAGGCAGATTAGAAAGAACTGTTGAAATGCCAAATGAGCGCTGGGCAGATCTAAAACTGCGAACAAAAGAATTTGCTCTGCGTATCTTGCGGCTTGCTCGGGCTTTGCCTAAAACGCTTGAAGGACAACGGATCGCCGATCAATTGCTTCGCGCGGGCATGGGAGTCGGCGCAAATTTTAGGGAAGCGACGAGAGCACGTAGCGGTCATGAATTCGCTGCTAAAGTAAACATTGCATTGATGGAATTGGAAGAAGTTTCGTACTGGTTTGAATTGTTGCAAGACGGAGAAATTATTACGCCCGATCGGTTGGTATCGCTGAGAGCGGAAGCCGAAGAGTTAATCGCAATTTTTGTCACCATCATTAAAAACGCAAAAGAGGAGTAGTCAAACCAGTTCTCCAACTGTTTCTGCCTTCTGCCTTCTGCTTTCTGCATTTCCTTATGCTCCACCAACTTCCCAAAATCGCCGACGCCGCTGCGTTCATTCGCGCTCGCTGGCCGCAAACACCCCGAGCGGGCATTATCCTTGGCACGGGACTGGGAAATCTGGCCGCTTCCATCGAATCGCCCACGAACATTTCGTACAAAGAAATCCCACACTTTCCTGTGTCCACCGCCATCGGCCACAAAGGGCAACTGGTGTGCGGCACGCTCGCCGGGCTGCCGGTAGTGGCCATGCAAGGCCGATTTCATTTTTACGAAGGTTATCCCATGTGGAAAATCACGCTGCCGGTGCGCGTGATGAAGGCCTTGGGCATCAACCTGCTGATTGTCTCCAACGCCTGCGGCGGATTGAACCCGCTCTATCGCTCCGGTGATGTAATGGTGATGGAAGATCACATCAACCTGATGTTGGGCAATCCGCTGATCGGCATCAACGAAGATTCGCTCGGCCCGCGCTTTCCCGACATGAGCCAGCCCTACGACCGTGATCTGATCAGCCGTGCGCTGGAAATCTCGCGGAAATCGAATTTTGTGGCCCATTGTGGCACGTATGCGGCCGTCTCCGGGCCGAATTACGAAACCCGGGCCGAGCAGCGCTTCGTGCGTAAAATCGGCGGCGACGTGGTGGGCATGTCGACCGTGCCTGAAGTCATTGTGGCCGTTCATGCTGGCTTGCGCGTGCTGGCGCTTTCGACGGTGACCAACGAGTGCCGGCCCGACGATCCCAATCCCAAGCCAACCACCGGCGAGGAAGTGGTCGCCATTGGCGCCGCCGCCGAACACAAGGTGCGCACCATCGTGCTGGGCGTGTTGGAGCAAGAGGCAAAATCATGAATCCTGTCGCCGTGATCATGAAAAAGCGCGACGGCCATGCGCTTTCGACCGACGAAATTGCTGAATTCATGGGGGGCTTCGTTCGCGGCGAAGTGCCGGAATATCAAATGTCGGCCCTGGCCATGGCCATTTTTTTCCGCGGCATGGATCCAGCGGAAACGGCCGCCCTGGTCGACGTGATGCTTCGCTCCGGCGCCACATTACAGTGGCCGGCAGGCTTTGGCACGCTGGTCGATAAGCATTCCACCGGTGGCATTGGCGATAAAACTTCGCTCGTCATCGCGCCGCTGCTGGCCTGTTGCGGCCTGAAAGTGCCGATGATTTCCGGCCGCGGACTGGGGGCTACCGGCGGCACGCTCGACAAGCTGGAATCGATCCCCGGCTTCCGCACTAATTTGAACGAAAAAGAGATTCACCAGGTTGTGGAAAAAGTCGGCTGCGTCATTACCGGCGCCACCGCCGATCTGGTGCCAGCCGACAAAAAACTGTACGCCCTGCGCGATGTCAGCGGTACCGTGCCCAGCATCCCGCTCATCTGCGCCAGCATCATGAGCAAAAAAATGGCCGAGGGATTGAACGCCTTGGTTCTCGACGTGAAATGGGGAAGCGGCGCGTTCATGCGAAAACAAGAAGATGCCCGCGCGCTCGCTCAGGCCATGGTGGCCACCGGTGAGCGAATGAACGTACGCACCACGGCCCTGCTGACCGACATGAATCAGCCGCATGGCCGCATGGCGGGCAACGCCGTGGAAGTGGACGAAAGCGTGGCCACGCTGCAAGGGAAAGGCCCCAACGATTTGCTCGGGCTGTGCATTGCGCTGTCCGCGGAGCTGCTGGTTTCGACCGGGCTGGAACAATCGCCCACCGCCGCCGGCAATCGCTTGCTGGAATTGATCCGCTCCGGCAAAGCCCTGGAAAAATTCCGCGAAATGGTCGCAGCCCAAGGCGGCAATCTCGATGCCAAACGCCCGATCGCCCCGGCTTCCGAAGTCACTGCTTCCCGTGCCGGTTGCATTGCCACCATGAACGTCGAGCAGCTTGGCTTTGCGATTATCGAACTTGGGGGCGGCCGGCAAAAGCTGGGCGACAAGCTCGATTTTTCCACTGGCCTGGAAATGCTGGTTCGCCTGGGAGACAAAATCGAAAAGGGGCAACCGCTAGTGCGCCTCTTCGCCCCGCCCGCCAAAGCCGAGACGGCTAAAAAAATGGTGACCGAGGCGATCACCGTTTCCGAGCAGCCGATTTCTCCCTCGCTGCTAATCGTCGAGCGGATTGGAGCGAATTAGTGGTTCTTGCAGGGATCGCCTTATAGCTGTTTAAGCAGCTTTTCATAATCAGCGTGTGAACCAATCCAAAACCACGTTATTACGTCGCCATCTTTTACGCCGACTGCCCGATAACTGATACCTACGCGTGCTGAAAACGTTGGTGGGTCGGTGTGGACTTGCTTGAAGTGCAAACCAGGGTGCTCGACATTATTCCGAAACAGTCGATAGGAATGCCTTGCTTGCCGCTGGACTTGTGCCGGCAATGTCGCGAACAATTCTCGAAAGCCGCGCGTCGTGCGGGAAATCATAGACGATCCGGGTCGAGTTCTTCGGTCAATCCGGCTCGGTACTCGGCCAGTGCTTCACGCGCTAATATTGCAAGTTTGTCGGACGTACGGGCAATGTGGTGATCGAATTCATCTTCACTTGCCATTTCGGCAAGCATTCGTGTGGCCAAAAGCTCTTGCTCCGCTGCTGGAAGCTTTGCTGCCTCGGCGAAGGCTTGTTGAAGTGAATCAGTCATCTTGTTCTCCTGCTAGAACTATTATAGTCCTTGTGATTTGGATCGCACAATTTGCTTTTCAATACGCCGTTTAGGTCCCTCCGTTCGCGCATGATGTTCCTTCCTAACCTACTGAACCTTAAAATCCGGCAGCAAACATTCGGCGCCTTTGCCGCAGACGGTTTGCCAGGGGCGGATGTGCCAGCGGGTGATGATGCCGCCGGTCACGTACGGATCGGTTTTGGCAAACTTTTCCACTGCGCTGGCGGAGTCGGCGCGGAATAAAAGCATGTTGGAGCCGTCGGCCGGATCGAGCAGCGGGCCGCCGAGAACCAACTCGCCGCGAGACAGTGCTGAGCGAACATGATCGCGATGGGCAGCCTGATGCGGCGGCTCGCGCTGGGCGTGGTCGAGGGCTTTTTCGTAAGATAATAAGTAGTGCATGGTTGGGTTTTTGCGCGCTCCGCTAAATGCTACCACCCTAAACGAGCGGCGATACCATCGCCGGCTTTATGACGCTCTCGCGGCTGAACCGCGGATTAAACTTGTTGCGGCGCGTCTTCAAACAAAAGCGTCGGCAGGCCGTCGATGCTGGTTTGATTTTTTTGGCGGCGGTATTCGTCCATTTTTTGGTCCCCCATTTTGCACACGAATTCGTTCAGCGTGGCGCGCTGTCCAAGGAACTCGTACCGGGGCACGGCAAAGCCGCAAGTGGTCATAATCGATTCGATATCCAGCACAATAATTTGTCGCGCGCCGGGAAGATCGGGGAAATTTGGCCGCAGCTCGGCCCATTGCTCATCGCGCGGATGAACGACCCATCCACGGCCATACAGCCGCAAAATGAGCGGCTTTTCGTCAAAGCTGCAAAACATCAGCGTCAGCCGGCCGTTTTCGGCTAGGTGAGCGGCAGTTTCGCACTCGCTGCCGGTGAGGTCGAGATATGCGACCCGACGATCGCTGAGAATCCGGAACGTATCGAGCCCCTTGGGCGACATGTTCAAGCGGCCCTGGTTGGGCGCCGACGCATTAAAGAACATGTGTTGCGCGGCGATGAATTCGCGCAGCATGTCGTTCAGTTCGTTGTAAAACTTGGCCATGGGCCGGCGCCTCCGATTCGTTTCCGTCGAGATGAATGCCCCATGCAAGTGTAGGTCAAACTATTTTGCGGTAATCCAATTCGCGATTTGCGTCACCACTTCCTGCTCGTTCCCGTTGAAGCCGTGGTGCGACCTGGCTTCGCAGGGGTCGCCGGTGCTTTGCCCGCCGCTAATGGGGATCAATTGCTTTTTAGGCGCGGCGGAAAATTTGGCCAGCAGGGCCGGCACGTCGCTGTAGGGGCATTTGCTGCAGCCATCTTGCGTGTGGTGCACAATCAGCACGGGAATGCGCACCCGATTCAAAGCCATGCTGGGAACCGCCGCTTCCTTGTTGTCGTTAAGAATGCTTGAGGTCAGCACCAGGCCGTCTGGGCCGTCGGCGCCCGTCAGCGAAGTCGCCACATACGCTGCCGATTGCGTGCCGCGGCTGGTCGCGACCAGCCACACGGGCAATTTATATTGTTTCTTCACCCAGGCAATCACCGCCTGCATATCGGCCACATTTTGCGGTGTGACACGAAAGCCAATTAAAAACGGCGCCGTTTGATGGTCGGAAGGAGCATCGACAATCACGGTGAGCAATCCCGCGTCGACAAACATCTGCCGGCTGCGGATCAAGAAATTTCCCGCCAGCGTGGTGATGCCGCCGCTGGGAGTTAATTGCAGGCCGCCATTGCCGCCGGCCAGTAAAATAACGGCCGCTTTGGGTTCGTTGGGTGCAAGAACCAGCACTCTGTCGGTCACGCCCTTGCGCGTGGGAATATCGTACGCTTTGGCTGCCGCGGCATAGGCGGCTTTTGCAGCGGGCGCGCTAGTCGGCGGAGGTGTGGTTTGGCCGAAGCAACAAGTTGCGCCGGCAAATAACATTAACGGGACGAACCACTTCGCGGCGTTCATCAAAAATCTCCTGGTACTACTTTGCCTGATCGCTTCCGCAGGAAACAGCATAGCAGGTTTGCAGCGGGCAGGCCAAATTCATGCCGTGAAGCAGGCCATCATGCTGTCTGGGTGCAAACCATTATTTCTTTCTGACCACCACGCGATGAACGGTTTTTCCGGATGACGCGCTGCTGACTTGCTCATCGAGCAAAATTTCTGTATTCGGCAGCGCGTTGACGACCAACGAGGAATTAAAAGCCGTGTAAAGCCGGCCGTGTTCATCGCGCTGATTGGAGCCGCTGGTCACCCGCCAGCTGAGATACAGCGTTCCCCCAGCCTCCAAAATAGCCATCAGCCTGCGAACAGCCAGATCGATCAGCGTGGAATCCAAATGCATGATGACGGTTTCGCACAAAACATTCGTAACACTGTTGTCTGCAATGTCCGGCAGATCGGGTAGCGCACTCAGTTGAAACCGCAGGTGCGGGTAGCGTCGCCGGGCTTCGGCCAATAGCGCGGCGGAAGAATCGAAGCCGACGGCAGGATATCCCTCGGCCGCCAGCCAGGCCGTATCGCGCCCGCTGCCGCAGCCAATATCGGCGGTACGGCCCCCGGGTACAAAATACTTTCGAACAACCGCGTGCAAATCGATTGGCGGCGGCTGTGCGTGCCAATCGCTGGCAAACGCATGGGCATGTTGCTCGTAAGCGCGCAAAGTTTTGAGATCCATGGAAGACCACAGCGGAAAGTTGGCCTGTTGAGGAATGGCAGTTTGCATGTTATACAACAAGCATCATGGCCACAAAAACTCTGACCCCAGATCAGCGTCAAAAGCTGATTTTGGCCGCCTGTGAAGTTCGCCAACAGGCCCATGCGCCGTACTCCAAGTTTCATGTGGGAGCGGCTTTGGTTACGGCGTCTGGAAAAATCTTCACTGGCTGCAATGTCGAAAATGCTTCCTACGGGCTGACCATTTGTGCGGAGCGGTCGGCAATTGTCAGTGCGGTGGCTGCGGGGGAAGGCAAAACGGGCCCAGACAACAATTGGATTGCCATGGCCGTGGCCACGCCCGGCGGACATTCGCCCTGCGGAGCGTGCCGGCAGGTGCTGGTGGAATTTGCCCCCGAATTGCCGATTCTGCTCGTCGATTCCGACCGGCCCAACGCCCCCCAAGGTGTGCAGGAGACCAATATGCAAACCCTACTGCCGGGGCGGTTTGTTTTCTCGACCTGAATGGCTTTGCCTCACCCCGTGGTGCAGCGGCAAACGGCAAGTTATCATCTTTTTACGCCTCTCTTTTCTAACCCGCACGCTGGCCTTATCTAGGTTCAATCGCATGCAGCCGCCGAAATCGCTGGAAACCCCCGTCGATGTGCACGATGCTCCGCCGCCCGCGGAAATTTACAAGCCGACGCCCATCAGTTGGCGCTTGGCGATTTTGGCCGTGATTGTTGGAATCGGCTTGGCCGCATTTTATGCACGCGAGACCATTGGTCCCCATGGGCAGGCTGTGGCAGGCGTGATTTTCTTTTTTGGCATTGTGGCCGTATTCTCCGCCAATTTACGGGCCGTGAATTGGCACACGATTGTTTGGGGAATTGGACTGCAAGCGATACTGGCGATCTTGGTGCTGAAAGTAGGATTTGTGCACACGGCAATTGAGGGCATGGGCTGGGTAGTGCAGCAGATGTTGAACTTTGTGCAGGAAGGTTCAAAGTTTGTATTTGGCAACTTGTATGATCCACGGCCTGCGGATGCCGGAGGCACGTGGGCGCGGCTATTTCCGACCGGATACGCTTTTCAGTTTGCGTTTGTGGCGCTGCCACCGATTCTGTTCTTTTCGGCACTGTTCACGGTGTTTTACCACCTTGGCGTTTTGCAGCGGTTGGTCAAGCTATTTGCCAAAGTGATGTTGTACTTGATGCGCACCAGCGGCGCGGAAACGCTTTCGGTCGCCGCCAACGTGTTTATGGGACAGACCGAAGCGCCGCTGATTGTGCGGCCCTACGTGCCACGGATGACGAATTCCGAATTGTTTGTACTCATGGCCAGCGGCATGGCGCACATTTCCGGCGGCTTGATGGCGGTTTACATCAGCTATGGGGCCAATCCCGTGGCGGTGATTACCACGTGCGTCATGGCTTGCCCCTGCAGCTTGTATTTGTCGAAGCTGTTTTTGCCGGAAGTCAGCAAGCCGGAAACGGGCGGCCAAAGCGAAATGAAAATGGACAAATCGCCGTATGTGAACACGGTGGATGCGTGTGCCGCTGGTACTTCGGACGGATTGAGCCTGGCACTAAATGTCGCCGCCATGCTGATTGTGTTCATTGCCTTTGTCGCTATGTTCGACGCGCTGCTTTCGGGCATTCGGCCACTGTTGATTTGGCTGCACGTCTTCACGGTGGAAACCGCGCCGGCGTGGATGGAAGGCCTTTCGCTCAGCAAAATGTTCGGTTGGATCTTTTCGCCAGTTGCGTTTTTGATGGGCGTGGCGTGGAAAGATGCAGGGCACGTTGGCAGTTTGCTGGGAACGAAATTGGCCATCAACGAACACGTTGCATTTCTGAAAATGAAGGACATGATTGCGGGCAATGAAATGAGTGCGCGGTCGTTTCAATTGGCCGCTTTTGCCTTAACCGGATTTGCAAATTTCTCCTCGGTGGGCATACAGCTCGGCGGCATCGGCGGCATGGCGCCCAATCGCCGGCACGATTTGGCGCGGTTGGGGATGCGAGCATTATTCGTGGGCTTTACTGCCACGCTGCTCAATGCGTCGATTGCCGGGATACTTTTGCCCAGCACGGCCGAAGCACCCTCAGCGGCCACTTCGACTACCGGTGCGGAAACCGCCGCCGCGACGGATCAAAAACAAGCCATTCCCGTGGGAAATGCTATTCCTGCATCGTCAGAAAAAAGTCAGGTGGCGCCTTCCGACAAGGCTTCGACGGAAAAGTCCGCGACCGATAAAACATCGTCGGAGAAAGCATCGCCCGCGAAGTCCGCCCCAGCCCCATCCGCGCCGGCCCCGTCCGTCCCGGCCCCATCAGCGAAAGGCTCGACGGACAAGAAATCGGCCGCCGCGAAGTAGTTACGCTCGCTATTTAAAATTAGCCGGCAGGCTGGGCCTTCAGGCGATCGTCGAAGCTGTCTGATTACGCTTGGGGACCATCCGGTTCAGCGCGAGACAAATAGCGGCAGCCGACAATGTACGCAACTTTGTTGTCGCGCTCCACAATCGTGGCGTGCATGACCCGGGCGGCCAAATAGGTCGTCGTGGAATCGGCGCCCAGCGCCACGATTAAATCTTGGAAATCGGGCGGCGTGGGCGAGAGAAACGAAAAACCCGTCGGCGAAATGTCGCGGCAGCGGACCGAGCGGTATTCATGATTTTCAGGTGATGTTCCAGGGATCAGCGGGGCAATTTTTTGCACGTAGGGGAAGGCCCGGCGGGTGCGCTGCCGGCGATCGCCGTGCTTGCCGGCCGGAATGACACTAAACGGCTGGGGCTCTTGGCTGGCATCGCCGGCGGTGGAACCACGAACTTGAGCCAGCTCGGCCTCCACTTCACGTTGACGAGTGACATCAATTCCCGTCATGACGATGCGATCCAGCTGGCCGATTTTGTTCGCTAATCCGGCCAGCGACCAATGGATTTTGCGGCGTTCGTGCGCTTTCGTCAGTGTCCAGCTTTCCACGAGCACGGGATTGCCGCCAGGAGCCACTTGTCCGAAGGCCTGCTGAAAGGCTTTTAACTCGTCGGACGGGAGTAATACGTTCCACAGGGTTTGTTCCTGTAATTCGCCCGACTTAAACCCTAAAATTTTCGAAGCCGTTTTGTTTACCTGAGCAATTTGGCCACCGGGCAATAGCGTCAGGATGAGCGCGGGGGTGGAATCGAGCATGGCGCCTTGAAAGCGTCGTTCCTGCTCCAATTCCTCACGAGCGCGTTCATGCGCGATGGTGGCGCTGACCATGTGGGAGATGGTTTCGAAGTATTGCAGTTCGTCAATCGCGAACACCCTAGGCTGCTTGGCGGCAATGATGAGCGCGCCGAACGAGGCATTGCCGTGCAACAGCGGGGTTGCCACGGCAGATTGCAGACCGCGATGCCGCAGCAACCGGTCTTGAAAGCGCGACTCGATGGAAAGATCGTCTGTCGCCACGGGCTGGGCCATGCTCAGCGCGTAACCAGCCAGCGATGTCGCTTCGGCGAACGGTATGGCCTGCGGCAGCGCATGTTCTTGGGCTTCGTTGTCGGTGGCGGCCATGCGCACGGTGAGGCTGGTGCGATCGGTCGAGAGCTCGGCCACGCCGAATTGGTCCGTATTCAGTGTTTCCGCCACCAATGCCGCCGCATCGTACGCCAGCGTACGCCAGCCGGGCACGGCAACTGCCCGGCGTCCCAGCGCTACCAGCACTTCGCCTCGTCGCTGCAATTGATTGGCGGCTTCTTGGCTTCCATTGCTTAAAGTCGCCACGCCCGATGGATTGGCCACAGCGTCGGAATTGCTGGAGATCGTGTTCATGGTAATTTCAATCTTTCGCTACACTTCGATTACCCGGGCTTCCACAACCACCGTGGGTGGAATGGCAGGCGCGGAATGTTTGCCTTCTTGGAAAAACGTGCAATTGCGTCCATATCGCTGAGCTTCGCGGAGCATGGCCAGCAATCGTGCGACAATGTCTTGGGGTTGCTCCTCGCCGATGGCTTCAGCCACGCCGCAACTGATGGTCACCAATACCCGGTTTTCGTCGTGCTGAAAGTTGGCGGCGGCAATGCGTTGCCGTACTTGTTCCACGCCGCGCGTGGCATCGCGAACGGCAACATCAAGCTGAAAATAGAGCAACTGCTGCCGTTGGGAATCTTTGGCCAATGTGCTGCGGGGCGTAAGCGAAATAAAAGTTTGCTCGATGGCCTGCAAAATGCGATTGCTGACTGCCTGGCCATGTTGCGCGTTAATCGTGGCCAATTGATCAATTTCGACCAGGGCCACGCTGAATTTTTGCGCGCCCTCGGCCTGCAGTTCAATGAATTCCGCGACCGCACGCTCCAAATTATCTGACGACATTACTTCGGGCGCCTCGGCGCCAGCCTCGGGCGCGGATGCTTCGCTCGAAATTAAAGATTCGTTGCCTGCGGTGGGCGGCATTGCGCGCACGCGGTTCAAAGTACGATCGAGCTCCTCCTGCAGTGATTGGTTGGCGCTGGCTAAGTTGCCGGTCGCCAACAGGAATTGGCGGCAAGCGGCAGCCGCGTCGGCTAACTCGCCCGTCCCCGACAACGTTTCCCGAGTGCTTTCGATTGCCGCCGCCTGGTGCTGTGCGGCAGCCAGGCACGGCTGGGCCCAAGCAGGGTCGGCTGAAGCCGAATTTCCTTGGAGCGATTGCAACCGCTCTTCTTGCCGCTGCAGATAATGGTCGGTCAGTTGATCGAATTGGGTGACAAAGCCCTGCACATTGCGTGGATTTGGCTCGGCCGATTGCTGGCGTACTTGCTCGTTCAGCGTGTTCAGATTGTCGCGATAACCTTGCAAATCGTCTTGAAACTTCACCACCGCGTGTTCCGCCGCGCCAGTCTGCGGGGCCGAAGATGGTTGCTGACTAGCCGGTTTGGCCCGGGGTGAATCCAGCGGCGTAATAGTTGTTGACAATGCAGGATCGGCTGTCGGCGAAGGGAACGGCTTCGTCATGTTGGTATTGGCCGCCGGGAAATTTTGCACAAGCGATGCGGAAGCAACGTTTGGCATCGCGGCGGCGGAAGTTAGCGTCGGCAACGCGAATGCGGGGAATCGTTCGCGCACCGCCGCGGGAAGCAAATCTGGCCGGTGCAAGCACAAGGCCAGCGCGTACCCAACGGTCAAATTAATGACGATCAACAACAAAAAGCCCAACACAATGTGCAAAGCTCCCCTCGATGTCCGCCCCATTTACGTGGCATCGCGCCTAGGGAACTTTAGGCCATAGAGCGTGCTTGGCCCCAAGATTACAGCAGATTCGCCGACGATGCCGAATGTGCCGGCAAAGCCGATCAATTCAGATGGTCCGATCGAACCACCGCTGGGCGCAGATCACCGCCGGGTCTTAGCGCCGCTCGGTCGCTGGGGACTGTTGGGCCGTCAGTTGCTCCAACAAGGCGGGCGAGGCGTGGTTTATGACAATAAACTCGCTCGCCCCTTGCGGATTTCCTTGCGGCCGCACAATGCAAATGACTTCGGCCCCTTCGGTTTCATGACTAATCGCTTGCAGTGCCGCCAGTTCGTCGGGCGATAATTGCTGCCCACCGCGGTCCGATAATGCCGTGGGCGTCACTCCAACCGACTGAATTTGGCCGGTCAATTGCACTTGGCGATCGCGCATGACATTGCCGCCATCTGGCGAATACCGCTTGCCATCGAAGCTTTGGCTTTCGACTTGTGCGGTTTCAATGCTATGCCGCGGTTGTCGGCCGCCGGCTGCAAGCTGGACCCCTTCGGCCGATGGCCCTGTATACACGAACGACAAGCCGACATGATCCAACTCTGCGCACAGCGTTGGCAAAGCAGAAAACAATCCTTCGCCTGCTATGGGATCGGCTGCAAAGCACACGCCCACCACCCAACCCTCGGGAGTGAACAGCCCGCCTCCGCTGCGGCCTTGCACCGGTTGAAAGGCCACCTGCAAATTGGCTGCGCCCGCATAACGGTTGATGGAAGTCACCCGGGTTTCCCGCGGCGTGGCGTCAGCTCCGCCATCGCAGCCCATGCTGATCACTTTATCTCCAGCTCGGACCACATAACCGGCCGGCGCTAACCGGGCGGCTGTCAGAGGATACTTCGTGGCAATGCGAATTAAGCCTACTTCCGAATTCAAATCGTAATCGATCACTTTCCCCGCCACGCCTTGCGGAGCGCCAGGCCCGAATAAATCGACCCAAATTTTTCCATCTTTCGCCGCTTCGCGGAACATGTGGCCACAGGTAATGATCAGCGCTTCGCCTTGCCGGGAGTCAATTATGGTTCCCGAACCGCGCGAAATGCCAGTTTCATCTTCGATTCTCAAACGCACACTAGCCCGCAATAAAGCATCGTATGCTTGCGGCAAACTGGTAGTGCTCTCCATCGGCGAACTGACGGGCAGGTTATCTCGCGGATCGTTTCGCTGATCGTTGTATTGAGGAATCGCTGAATTGCGCGCGGAAAAAGTGCCATTGCTGGCCAATGTATCGGTGCGGGAAACAAAACGGCCGCCGGATCCCACATTTGGATCGCCCGGCGAAGCCGAAGCTGGCTGCGTGGGCGGGAAGGGAATTGCCGCGCCGGAAGTGGCGACCATTCCCGGCGATTGCCCGCGCGCTGCATTCACCGCCGGCCCGACGCCGTTGCGGGTAAACATGGCCATTAACCGGTTGCGATCCGTGGCCCCTTCCACTCGATCCACTTCCTTGCCGTTCACCAGCATGATGAAGCAGGGGAGCCCTTGCACGCCAAAGCGATTGGCCAGTGCGCGCTCCTGATCGACATTCACGCGGCGCACTGGGTAGCCTTCGGCCTGAATGGAGCCAACGACGGGGCTCATTTGCCGGCAGAAGCCGCACCATTCGGCGCCAAAATCCAAAAGCATCGTGTCGCCGGTTGGCGCATAGCCCAACTGCACGAATTGCATTTCGCCGCCGCGCGAAATTGGCCAATCGCCCAGTGCTGCAGCTTGCGGCTCGGCTGTCGGAATGAAGGTACTATCGCCCGGGGCGGCCAACGAAATCATCGCCGCCGCAAGGAATGCCAAATTCATGCGCTCCCTCCTTGGATCGCAATGGTGTCCTCCAGGGAGCGCAAACACGAAAACGCGGCCGGTGTCTGCCTGAAGTCGGCTTCCTTGCCGACCACCGATGGCTCACATTCAGTCCGCATGGCAGGCTGAATTGCGTTCCTCGGAACAGGCTGACACGGCTCGTTGCCGCGAACCCAACACCCTTCCCTGGAGTCTGGGAGGTGAGATCATCGTAGACCGGCGTCGTTGTCACAAGAGCAACCGCCGCCCATTTTCAGTGCAAGAGCAGCTTTCCGATTTTTTCAACGGAAATTCACCACGGAGGCACCGAGACACGGAGCAGCTTTCGTTACTGCCGCAAATGAACGCAAATAAACGCGAATATATAAGGATGAACATAAACAACTTGTGACGCATTGCCGGCCTTCCGTTTTTATTTGCGTGCATTCGCGTTCATTTGCGGCTAATCCTGCTCTCTCGCTGACTGCGCGCTTGTGGTGAAAACGCGGCCAAAATTTCCCATTCCGTGGTAGGCCATATCTGCCCTACAATGTCCGGCTTCACCAGTCGATTGCGCCAGCAGCCCAGCCCAAGTTCACATGACCGCTCGCCAAATTCTTGTTACCGCCGCGCTTCCCTACGCCAATGGGCCCATCCATTTGGGCCACCTGGTCGAGTACATCCAAACCGACATTTGGGTGCGGTTCCAAAAGCTGCGTGGCAATAACTGCATTTTCATTTGCGCCGACGATACACACGGCACGGCCATTATGATTCGCGCCCGGCAAGAAGGCCGCAGCGAAGAAGCGCTGATTGCCGACATGCGCGAGCAGCACCTGCGCGATTTCACGGGCTTTCACATCGATTTTGCCAACTACGGCAGCACGCATAGTTCGGAAAACCGGCGGCTGTGCGGCGAATTTTGGAAATCGCTGCGGGCCGCCGATATGGTGCGCGAGCGCGAAGTTACCCAATTGTACGATCCGGCGGCAAAAACATTTTTGGCCGATCGATTTGTGAAGGGCACGTGCCCCAAGTGTAAATCGCCCAATCAATACGGCGATACGTGCGACAACTGTGGCTCAACCTACAGCCCCAGCGATTTGATCGACCCCGTCAGCACGCTTTCGGGGGCCAAGCCGGAGCTGCGCAGTGCGCCACATTTATTTATTGAGCTGGAAAAGCTGCACGCATTCTTGAGCCAGTGGTCACAGACCGGCGACGAACACTCGCCGCTGCAATCCGAAGTGGCCAATTATTTGAAAGGGCATTTTCTCAACGAGCCGCTGCACGATTGGGATATTTCCCGCCCGGTGCCGTACTTCGGCTTCGAAATTGCCGACAGCCCCGGCAATTATTGGTACGTATGGTTCGACGCCCCGATCGGCTACATGGCCTCGCTCACCGAGTGGTGCCAAAAAAATGGCCAGAAGTTTGAAACGTGGTGGCCGCGGAACGGGAATTCGCAAATCGGCTCACCGTTTAGCCGCGATGCGCAGCGGAGCGATGACGCGCCAGCTTCCGAAATTCATCACTTCATCGGCAAAGACATCACCTACTTCCACACGCTGTTTTGGCCCGGCATGTTACAAATCGCCGGCTTTCAATTGCCGACGAAAGTTCACATTCACGGCTTTCTCACCGTCGGCGGCGAGAAAATGTCTAAGAGTAAGGGCACGTTCATCCAAGCGTCGACTTACTTGAAGCATCTGAATCCGGCCTACTTGCGCTATTACTACGCTAGCAAACTCAGTTCGCGCGTCGACGACCTTGACTTGAACCCCGACGAGTTTGTGATGAAAGTGAATTCCGACCTCGTCGGCAAAGTCGTGAACCTCGCCAGCCGCACCGCGAGGTTTGTGGAAGAGACGGGATTGTCGAATAACTACGTTCCTTACTCAGAGAAAGATTCAGGCCCAGAAAGTCTTGAAGTACGAACAGGTTGGAGTTATTTCAATTCGGCTAGGGATTATGGGGACATTATTGCAGATGCGTATGAGCGATGTGATTTCGGCAGTGCAATGCGCGAAACCATGTTTTTGGCCGACCAAGCAAATGTATTTGTCGACAAAAAAGCTCCCTGGGCGCTTCGAAAAGATCCGGTTCGCGCCAAAGAGCTACAAGATATTTGCACAGTCGCCTTGAATCTCTTCCGCCAACTCGCCATTTACCTCGCTCCGGTTTTGCCGGAACTGGCCAAGCAAGCCGGCGAATTGCTCAACGATCCAATCACGCATTGGGACCAAGCCAAAACGCCACTGGTAGGCACGCGCGTCAACAAATTCAAACCAATGCTCACCCGAGTTGAACCTGCACAGGTGCAAGCCATGATCGAAGAGAGTAAACCAACCGAGTCGACTACATCCGCTTCACCCGGCGTGGCCGCCGGGGCTAATCCCTCCTCCCTCGCAGCTCAAACCTCGTCTGTTTCCAACAATGGTCCCGAGGCGCTGGCCGCCGAGCCGCTCGCCGCGGAATGCACCATCGACGATTTCACTAAAATCGATTTGCGAGTGGCCCGCATTCTCACTGCCGAGGAAGTTCCCGACGCCCGCAAGTTGCTCAAGCTCACGCTGAGCCTCGGCGGCGATGTGCGGAAAACCGTGTTTGCCGGCATCAAAAAAGCATACCCGCAGCCGGAAAAACTCGTGGGCCGGCTCGTAATTTGCGTGGCCAATTTGCAACCGCGGCAAATGAAGTTTGGCTTGAGCGAAGGCATGGTTACGGCAGCCGGTGGCGGCGGCGACGAAGTATTTTTGCTTTCGCCCGACAGCGGCGCCAAACCCGGCCACCGCGTGCACTAGCGAAGCGGGCAGTAGACAGCAGGCAGCAGGCGGTTCAAAATCGGGTGAATTGAAATCCGAACTTTTGCCCCCCGCCGCATGCCGCCTGCTTTTGTATGAAAAACGCCGAGATTGCCACTGCCTTCGATTTGGTCGCCGACATTCTGGAATTTCAAAATGCCAATCCATTCCGGGTGCGAGCGTATCGAAATGCTTCGCGCACGATTGGCGATTTATCGGAGCCGCTGGAAAAAATTGCGGCGGATCCAGAGCGAAAGCTAACGGCAATTTCCAGCGTCGGCGCGGAGCTGGCCGAGAAAATCAAAGTCATGGTGGCCACCGGCTCGCTTCCCATGCTGGTGGAATTGCAAGCCCAGGTGCCAAGCAGCGTGCTGGCGCTGTTGCGCATTCCCGGCGTGGGGCCGAAAAAAGCGGCGCTTCTGCACAAAGAGTTGGGAATTAAAACCCTCGAAGAGTTGAAAGCAGCCTGCGAAGCGCAGCAGGTGCGAGTACTGAAGGGCTTTGGTGAAAAGACCGAGGCGGCCATTCTCGCCGGATTGGCGTTCGCTGCTTCGCCGGAAGTGGCTCGGTTGTATTGGGCCGAAGCCGACGTGTATGCCCAGGCGCTGCTAGCGCACATGCAGGCTTGCAAACATGTGCAGCAAATGGAATTGGCCGGCAGCTACCGCCGCGGGCGAGAAACCATCGGCGATTTGGACATGCTGGTCGAAAGCGACCGCGTGACGGAAGTGATGGATCACTTCGGCGCGTTTGAAAGCGTCATTAGCGTGCTTGCGCGCGGCGAAACAAAAATGTCGGTCCAGTTGGCCAACGCCCTGCAGGTGGATCTACGCATTGTGCCCGCCAAGTCATACGGCGCGGCCTTGGTTTATTTCACCGGCTCCAAGGCACACAACGTGGTGCTCCGCGGCATGGCGAAAGATCGGGGTTTGAAAATCAATGAATACGGCGTGTTCCAAGTAGTTGTGCCAGCAAAGGACAAGAAAAAAACCGCCTCGACTGAAAAAACGAAAACCAAACCAACGAAAAAAGCGGCGGTCGCAGAATCGAATGACGACAGCGTCGAGGGAATTTACATCGCTGGGCGCACGGAAGAAGACGTGTACGCCACGCTCGATTTGCCCTGGATTCCCTCTGAATTGCGAGAAGATCGCTGGGAATTTGCCTGGGCGGCGGAAAACAAATTGCCGCACCTCATCGAGCTGAGCGACATGATCGGTGACCTGCACATGCACACCGATGCCTCCGACGGCAAGGCCACGCTGGAAGAAATGGTTGCCGCCGCTCAATCGCTGGAGCTGAAGTACATTGCCATTACCGATCATTCGCCCCGTGTGAGCGTGGCCAACGGCTTGAATGCGGACCGGCTGAAAAAACAGTGGGAACAAATCGACAAGCTCAACGAAAAGCTGCGAGGCTTCACGGTGCTCAAAGGCGTAGAAGTCGACATTCTGGAAAAAGGCTCGCTCGATTTGGACGATCAATGCCTCAGCCAGGCCGATTGGGTCGTCGCCAGCGTTCACTTTGGCCAGAACCAACCGCGCGAGCAAATCACCAAGCGGATTGTCGATGCGTTGGCCAACCCGAACGTGTGCGCCATCGCCCATCCGACAGGCCGCATCATCAACCGCCGCAAATCGTACGATGTCGATTTGGAAGCGGTTTACGAAGCCGCGCTCAAGCACAAAAAAATCTTGGAACTCAATAGCAATCCCGCTCGGCTCGATTTGGACGACATTCACTGCGCCGCCTGCCGGCAGCGCGGCATTCCGGTGGTTATTTCGACTGATGCCCACAGCGTGGCGGGCTTGGACGTCATGCGGTTCGGCATTCTGCAAGCCCGGCGAGCAGGGCTAACCAAAGCCGACGTGGCCAACACCCGGCCGTGGACGCAAATCAAAAAACTGCTGGGACGCAAGTGAGCGGATTTTTTAACCGCAGAGGATGGAGAGAAGAAAGATTTTATAATGAAGCCAGGAAAGCAGGAGCAAAGAGATTGTCCGATCTTCCTTTCTTGCTTTCCTAGGTTCCTGGTTTCCTTATAAATTTCCGGCCTGCGTGTTCCTCCGCGTCCTCTGTGGTTAAACATTCCGCGCTACCGCTTGAAGCGTCCCAGCACTTCCAGGCGGTAACCGGTCACTTGAAAGCCGTCGCGGGCGAGTTTTTCCAAGAGTTGCGGGTTGAGCTTTTCCAGCAATCGCGGGTCGAAATCAACCGGCAGATCTCGCACCTCGCCGGTTTTCAAATCGCGGAGGTGGTAATGATCTTCGCCGCCGCAATCGTAACGGGCCGAG
>DASRSD010000157.1 GCA_035656635.1 Pirellulales bacterium | reverse complement strand
CAAATGTAGATGGCCGCCAGAACCGAGAATTTCCAAGCCAACGCTTTCACCCGTGAAGGTTTCATTGGTAGCTCCTTGTCCTGCGGAAAGGACAAAAATCTGCCTGCGCCCCTAGGAAGGACCGTCATTATTTGCCAATCTGTGGAGCATTACAAGGAGCGGCCTGGGGCGTGGTCAGTTCAATATGTATTGCAAGGTGCCTGCGACCACAGCCACCCTCGATTCAAACTGACTCACTGCCGCGGTGCGCAAACAAGAAAATTACGAGCCCGACCGCGCCCAGAACAAACGCCGCCGGCTCCGGCACCGTTGCCGTGGAGCCTTGTCCCGCCTGCAACGCGTTCAGCAGCGATTGCACATCGGCGTTGGTGAACTTGCCGTCGCCGTTGATGTCGCCGATTATTTGTAGTTGCGCATTGGTGAGATTGTCGTGTGCGGCTTCGTAATCGGTAGGATCGACCAGCGCCTGCATCATCGACTGAATGTCAGCGGCATCAATGTGGCCATCCCGATTAAAATCTCCCGGCAGGAAATTGCTGTTCACCACCGCCAGCGTGCCGGTGGTATAAAGCGCTAGACTGTTCCAGGTCAGCCCGGACGAAAGCGCAGGCAAGCTCAGGCTGCTGAAATGCCCGACGAGCGTTCCCCAATCTAAGATATTGAACAACTCGCCGGCTGCCGGCGCGAAGTCGTTGAGCAACGACACCTGCAAAATTCCGCCCAGCGATAGTTGGCCCGTCACATGGAGTTGATCGTATTGCGTGCCGAGCGTCGTGCCGGCCAATTCAATTTGCAATTGTGCAGCGCCGGTGTTGACCGGCGTGTTGCTGAAGTTCACGGCCGCGGCGGTTACAATTCCCGGACTGTTGCCCGGCGCGTATATGCCTCCTTGGTTCACGTTCACCACACCGTACGTGCCGGTCCCTTTGGCCAGCGAGCCGAAGTTGACATCGGTCGTGCCGGTAATGGCGCCGTTGTTGATCAGCAGGCCGCCATTCAGTTCAATCGTTGCGCCGGTCGTCGATAAATTTCCAGAAGCGTTCACCGTGGTTTGGCTGCCGCCGCCCAAAATCAAATTAGAACCGCTGTTGTTCAGCGCCCCGCCGCCGCTAATTGTGATGATGCCGTTGTTGATGAAATCGCTGGCTGTAACGGTGCCGGCCACGGTCATGCGGCCCGCGCTGGTGACGGTGCCGTCGGTCCAACTGAGCGCCTGCCCCGCCGCATTGTTGAACTGGCCATTGTTGGTGAAGTTGCTGACCGAGGCGGCCCCGGTCTGGCTGATGGTCACGCTGGTCGAGGTCGTCATTCCCGAGAGTGCCGCTCCGCCGGTCAGCGTTTGTGTGCCGCTGCCTTGCAAAGAGCCATTGCTGATGAAAGCGCCGTTATAAATGGCCGCGCCGCCGGAAGCCACGTTCAAGCTGGCCCCGCCCAGCCGCAAGCTCCCCTGCACGTTGATGGGATTGGCTGACGTGACCGTATAGTTGTATCCGTTCAAGTCCAGCGTCGCGCCGGAGGAAACGGTAATTGGCGCATTGGTAGAAATCGCTCCCGACGAACCGGCCAGTAGCGTGCCGCCTTGCACGTTCAACGGTCCGCTTTGCGAGTTCGTGCCGGTCAGCGTCCATGTGCCGGAACCCGTTTTGTTCAAGCCACCCGAAACCGCGCCGGAAAGATTGCCGAAATAAGTGGCTGAATAACCGGGCCCGCCGACGGTCAAGCTCGTAATGCCATTCAATGCGAGATTGCTTGTTCCGGTCAGCATCCCCAGCACCGGAGCGGTAATCGACGAGAAACCAAGACTGCCGCCGGAAATCGAGACGGTGCTGTTTTGCAGGGCCGCGTTGTTGGCCAGCGTAAGCGTGCCATTGCTGACGGTGGTTGAACCGCTGAAGGAGTTCGCTCCAGCAAGTGACAAACTTCCCGTGCCGACTTTGATGAGCGCTCCGCTGCCGGAAATTTGCCCGCTGTAACTGCTCGCGCCGCTGCCGGCCACGCTGTTGTCGATGCCTACGGTGAGCGTGCTGCCGCTGGGAATGCTCAGGCTGGCGCTGGTCGAGGTGCCCAGCAAAGTGTCGATGGTCTGGTTAAAGCCGTTCAGGTTCCAAGTGCCGTTGACCGTCACCGCGGTGATGTTGTTGCCAGACGAATCGAGCAGTTGCAGGGCATTATTGGCTCCCAGCGTGGCCGTGGCGCCGCTGTTAATGACGGCGCTGTGATGCACGAAGGCGCTGATCGTGGCCCCGGTTTGCGAGAAGGATCCGGCGATTGAGGTCACGGCGTTTCCATTGAGCGTGATGGAATCTCCGCTGGGGATGGTGGTGCTGAGTGCATCTACAGTCAGCACGCCAGCGGCGCCGAACGTGGTGGTGCCTCCTCCGGTGCCGCCGCCCAAATTCACGGTAACACCCGAAACGGCCGTGCCCAGCGTGTAGGTCGACATACCGGCCAAATTGATTCGCCCGCCGCCACCGCCGCCGGCCACTCCGGCGCCAACCACCGTGGCAGGCATGCCCACGGCCGACAAGGTTACGCTGCTTTCGAACGCCAGGCCGGTTCCACCGCTGAGCAAAATGCCTCCCCCCGATCCGCCGCTGACGCCCGAACTGACCGAGGTAACGACCGACGAACTGGCCCCGCCGGCGTTGGCGGAAATATTCGAGACCGTCAGATTTCCGACGGCAACAACTTCAATCGCCCCGCCGCCGCTGCCCCCTTCCAATTGTGCTGTGCTGGAATTGTTCGTGATGCCCACTCCACCCCCGCTGCCGCCTACCAGCGTTTGCAGCAAATTTCCATAAGGCGTGCCCACGGTGTCGATGGCTCCGCCGCCGTTTCCGCCGTATCCGCCGCCGCCGGTCAAATCGCCCGAGGCGCCGCCGGCGCCTGGCCCCTGCCCCGGCTGCGATGCGGTTGTGATGCTCGACGGCAGGCTGAGAAATCCGCCGTCATAACCGCCGCCGGAGAAATTCGGCAGCGTGGTGTTAATTAACGCGCCTCCTTTCGACAACAACGCCAGCGGCCGTGAGCCGGTGATCGTAACCGTTATGCCGCTGCCGATGGTAATGGAGCTGAAATCGAACACCGCGATTTCCGGTCCCCCCGCCTGCGCCAGCGCCGCGCCGGTGAAGCTGGCGGCATTGGACATCGTCAGCGTGTCAGTATTAATCGCCAAAGTTCCGGACAAGACATTCAGCGTTCCGATCGACCCGTAGGAGTTCGGGTTCAGTTGAGCACTGGCCGCGCGGTGAAAAAACAATATGAATGCAACCGCCAACAAAACAGAGCGCATCCGTGCGGAGCCCATGGCTAGAATCCTCCCTAGCTTGTTTGGGTACGTGAAAGTTCCGTGGGGGGAACTTCGACCCGGCACCCGATTGCTGATTCGCCAAAGCAACCGCGCCCTGGGTCGTGGCGGGAGCGGCAATTCTAGTCGCAGCCGCTTCCGGCGTCTTTAGCAGATAATGGATTGCTATAAAACGCTATGACGTGACAACTGACAGCAGCTATCAACACCCGACAAAAGAGGAACCGTGCAGCAGAAGTAGCAGACGGTCCACAAACCTAATCGCGGCAATGCCCAACGAACAACATTCCCACCACGGCGAGCATCGCCAATACCAAAGACGACGGCTCGGGCACCGGATCATTCGATCCGCCGCCGGATTGCAGCAAATTCAAAAACGCTTGCACATCGGTGTTGTTGAACTTGCCGTCGCCATTCACATCGCCAATCAGCAATAGTTGCGAAGCGTTGAGGCCCTTGGTCGTCTCATAGTCGGCCGCATCCGTCAGGGCCGTTTCCATCGGCAGTATATCTGCGGCATCGACGTGCCCATCGCGGTTGAAATCTCCGGCGTAGTAGGTTGCCGCAACCGTTAGCACGCCGGTCGTGTAAAGCTGCGAAGTGTCCCACGTAATGCGGCCGTTCAGGGTGGGCAGGTTGAACTGCATCGGTTTGATCACACCGCCCGACCAATTAGCCGAACCGGTTTACAGGCCGCGGTTGGTTGTATCGATCCAAAATGCCAGTGGCGCCATCCTGCACGCTGGCCAACGCAACGAAAACAGCGCCGGCAAATTACACTGCCGGCCGCCACGACACAGATAAGAAGCCCACTGTATTGCTCTGGCGATTCCAGAACCGCCATACACTTCGTCCCGGGGGGCATTATCCCCATCGAAGTGGGGAATTACAGGATGTTTTTTGATCCGAATCTTTCCAGGCAATGACTGTACTGCGCGATTTTAGCCCACGGTCGCTGACTGACCGTCAAGAGAGCCATGATGCGATCCCTGGCCCAAAACGTAGCTTGCACAGGCGGGGCCAGCCATGTGATAATTTGTACACTATTTTGGAAACAGGCGGGTCGTGGCCTAATTTGGAAAATGTAGTGGCGTCTGTCCCCAGACGCTTGCAGTTTCTCAAGCAAAATGGCTGGGGACAGCCGTCGCTGCATCGATTTTCGTTCAAATTAAGCGACGACCAACAGGCTTGGAGAATTCCCGGCCGGCCTGCGACGAACGCTTGCACTGCGCGTGACAAAATCCGGTAATTTTGTCCGCAAAATAAAAATCGGCGACAAAATAACCTTTCTGAACAAAACAAGCGCCTATAATCTGTTTGCGACTAAACCATTCCTCGAAAATAAACTTCCTCGATTTATGCACACCTCGCTCACCACCCGGCCCCGCACGCTGAAGGAACTTCGCGCCAGCGGCTGGCAATCGAAAACCGTCAAGCAGGAAATTCACGACAACTTTTTGCGCATGCTTGCCGGCGGCGAGGAGCTGTTTCCCGGCATCGTCGGCTACGACAGCACGGTCATTCCGGAAATCAACATCGCCCTGTTGGCCAAGCATGACATGCTGTTTTTGGGCGAAAAAGGACAGGCGAAAAGCCGGCTGATGCGGCTGCTTGTTCGGTTTTTGGACGAAGAAATTCCCTACATCGACATTCCCGAAGCGCCGCTGCATGACGATCCGCTGAAGCCCATTACCGCCGTGTGCAAGCGGTTCGTGGAAAGCCATGCCGAGGAAATGGTGCCCATCGGTTGGTGGCGGCGGGAAGATCGCTATGCCGAACGGTTGGCGCCGGGCACAAAATTCGCCGATATCATTGGGGAAATCGATCCGGCCAAACTTGCCGGCGGCACCAGCATGGGCGCGGAAGAAGCGCTTCACTTCGGCTTGATTCCGCGGCTGCATCGGGGCATTTTCGCTATCAACGAGTTGCCCGAGTTGGACGAACTGGTGCAGGTGGGGTTATTCAACATTCTAGAAGAGCGCGACGTGCAAATTCGCGGCTACCCGGTGAAGTTCGACATCGACGTGCTGATTTTGTTTTCCGCCAATCCGGCGACCTATAACCGCAGCGGGAAAGTAATTCCGCAATTGAAGGACCGCATTGGCTCGGTCATTCACACGCACTACCCCAAGGAGCGCGACCTGGGCATTGCCATTATGGAGCAGGAGGCGGCGCTGAATTTGGACGGCGATTTTCCGGTTGTCGTGCCATACTTCATGAAGCAAATTATCGAGCAAATTACGGTGGCGGCGCGGCGGAGCAAATTCATCGACCACAATTCCGGCGTCAGCGCGCGGTTCAGCATTGCCAATTATCGCACCATGGTGGCCAGCGCCCGGCAACGCTCGATTCGCCTGGGCGAAAAGCCGGCCGTGCCGCGCATCAGCGACCTGGGCCACATTTACGCTTCCTCGCTGGGCAAGCTTGAGTTGGACATGATGGGCAGCCATCAAATGACGGAGCGGCAAGTGCTGGACGCCGTGATTGCCGAAGCGATTAAAACCGTGTTCGAGGAATATGTGGACAAGCACGGGCTGGACGAGGTTTCCAAAATTTTCGCCGAGGGTGTGAAAATTGAAGTGGGCGACATGCTTCCCTCGTCGCACTATGCGGAGCGGCTCAAGCGCGTTCCGCCCGCCTGGGACAAAGCCTTTGAAGTGAATGCCGCGGCCGATCCTGCTGTTCGCGCCAGTTGTGTGGAATTTGTGCTGGCCGGCCTATACGCCGCTGAACAAATTTCCCGCAGCCAACATCACGGGCGAATTGTGTACGAAGTGTGAGGGCATTTCGTGATTGCCTAAGGTCCGTTGCGAAAGGTAGAATAGTTTCGGTGGCGGAGCGACATGCCTTCTGCTTGAAGTGTGACTGAAATGGCTACGATCACGACTTTGCTAACCGCCGACGAATACGCCAAACTGCCGGATCCCGGTCGTCCCACAGAATTGGTTCACGGGCAGGTGATTACGATGCCTCCTCCAATGCCGCGTCACGGCCAGCTTTGCGCTCAAATTGTTTATTTGTTACGTCGATTTCTAGACGATAACGCGCTCGGGCACGTGCTGAGTAACGACTCTGGCGTGATTACTGAGCGCAATCCCGACACAGTACGCGGCGCTGACGTAGCCTATTACAGCTTCCAGCGCGTGCCGAAAGGTCCGCTAACTGATGGGCTTTTGCAAGTTGCGCCGGAACTGGTATTCGAAGTTCTCTCTCCCGACGACCGTTGGAGCGACATCCACGCGAAAGTCGGCGAATACCTGCGAGCCGGCGTTCGAACGGTCTGTGTGGTTGATGATTCCACAAAAAGCATTCATGTCTTCCACGCTGACAGAGCATCAGAAGCATTTGGCGCCGACGACGAACTAAAGCTGCCGGAAATCCTGCCTGGATTCCATCCGGCGGTACAGCGAGTGTTTGAATAACACATGACATATTTTCTCGTGTATTGGAAACCCGATACTGTCCTAGCTGACGAGGTGTCACCGCGATTGTTTCATTCCGCGAGTAACCAATATCACCGAGTTGCAGTTGGCGATGTGTTATGGATTGTCACCAGCGAAGAACCGGATGATTTATTACTCGTCGGACGCCAAAGGGTAGATCGAGTCGTTGGACAACAAGAGGCAGAACAACTCACAAAATCCTCAACTCTTTGGAAAGCTGAATACCATGTCTTCTGCAACACTCCAGAAGAAAAGGGAAATTTAAATATATCAGGATGGGCTCGCCAACTTCGTTTTGACGGAGCTGTCACTCAGTTGCCGGAAGGTTTTAGTGGACAACATCTCCAGACAATGCGTCGAATTGAAGATGTATCCGGCGAGTTGCTAGAGCGGTTGTGGTCTCAACGTGAGGATGTTCAAGGTGCGCCATGACCTACAAAGGCAAAGTACAAAACGGCGTGATTCAGGTCGAAGGAGGCGTGCGCTTGCCCGAAGGGGCCGAAGTGCAAATTGAGTTGGCCGACGGCGTGGAACCGACGGCTGAAAAAACGGGCGAGCCGACGATTGGTCAAAAGCTTGCAGCCCTGGCGCGCAAATTCGAGAGCTTGCCATGCGATCTTCCTGACGACCTGGCCATGAACCACGATCATTACTTGCATGGGCAGCCCAAGCGTCAATGAAAAAGTCATTTGCCGACACTTTCTTTTTCTTGGCAATGTTGAACATTCGTGACGCAACCCATCGGCAGGCCGTTGCATTGAGCGAAACCTATGACGGGGTGATTGTTACCACGCATTGGGTGCTTGTCGAAGTGGCCGACGCTTTTTGCAAGCCTGCGGATCGAAATCGTTTTGTCGATCTGCTGGAACTGATTGAAGCTGACAAACGAATGCGTGTCATTTCTGCCAGCAAATCGCTGTTCGAACGTGGAACCGAGTTGTTCGCACAGCGGAAAGACAAATCGTGGTCATTAACCGACTGCATCAGCTTTGTGGTGATGGACCAGCATCACATTAGGGAAGCGTTAACCGCCGATCATCATTTTTCGCAGGCGGGATTTACGCTTTTGTTGGCTTAGCGGCGATAAAATCAAACGCCGTTAACTCTTGTTAACCAACAGATTTCCGACTGGCGGCATTCCGATATGAAGTGTGAGGGCTTGCCTTTCGTGGCTAAAGGCGAAAGATGAATGCCAGGCGGATTGATTGGCACCACCGGATTTGAGTTTGCGTCAGCAATTTAATTCACTAGCCAATCAAAAGTCGGTTTGAGATTCTCCACTCTATAACTCAAACAAGGAGCCTCATCATGTCTGGCAAATTGGCTGGAAAAGTGGCGGTGGTCACGGGGGCATCGAAAGGCATTGGCGCGGCCATTGCCAAGCATTTTGCGACCGAAGGTGCCGCAGTGGTCGTGAATTACAGCTCCAGCAAGGAAGGCGCGGAGAAAGTAGTAAAGGAAATCACCGGCAAAGGGGGCAAAGCCATTGCCGTCGGCGCGAATTTGTCGAAACCCGCGGAAATTGCTCGGCTGTTTGCCGAAACGAAAAAAGCGTTCGACCGGCTTGATATTCTGGTGAACAACGCCGGCATTTATGAAATGGCTCCGCTGGAAAAAATTACGCCCGAACATTTCCACAAGCAGTTTGATCTCAACGTGCTGGGCCTGATTCTTGCTTCGCAGGAGGCCGTCAAGCTGATGGGCTCCTCCGGTGGCAGCGTCATCAATATCAGTTCCGTTGTCAGCACGACGGGCTTTCCGAGCTATACGGTTTACGCCGCGACCAAAGGCGCCGTCGACGCCGTCACTCGAGTGCTGGCCAAGGAATTGGGCCCACGCAAAATTCGTGTGAACAGTATCAATCCAGGCATGGTCGAAACCGAGGGTGTTCACGCCGCCGGCATTGCCGATAGCGATTTCCGCAAGCAGTACGAAGCGCAATCACCGCTGGGCCGCATCGGCCAGCCGGACGACATTGCGAACATGGCCGTATTCTTGGCATCGTCTGATTCCAGTTGGATCGCGGGCGAATCGTTTTATGTTTCCGGCGGATTGCGGTAGTTGCATTGACCCGTTGCCGGGACCCTGATTTACGAAACTCAAGGAGTTTCTCATGCCGCGCGTCGTGCGATTTCATCAAACCGGCAGACCGGAAGTGTTGAAGATCGAAAATGTCGATGTTCCACCCCCCGGCGCCGGCGAAGTGCGAATCGCGGTTAAGGCGTTGGGGATGAATCGGGCCGAATCGATGTTTCGCCTTGGCCAATATCTGGAAGATCCCAAATTGCCGGCGCGGCTCGGTTACGAGGCTGCCGGAACCGTGGAAGCCATTGGCCCGGGCGTCACCGGCTTCAAACTGGGGGATGCCGTCAGCACGGTGCCTTCGTTTTCGCAAAATCAGTATGGCGTGTACGGCGAGTTGGCAACCGTGCCGGCCACTGCGTTGGCCAAGCATCCGCCGTCGTTATCGTGGGGCGAAGCGGCCGCAATTTGGATGCAATACGTCACCGCCTATGGGGCGATCATCGACATTGCGAGTTTAACTGCCGGAGACACGCTGCTTGTTTCCGCCGCATCCAGCAGCGTAGGTTTGGCCGCGATTCAAATTGCCAATATGGTCGGAGCGAAGCCGATTGCACTTACACGCAAAAGCCAGAAGCGCGCGGAATTGACTAAGCTGGGCGCGGCACACGTGATTGCCACCGAAGAACAGGATTTGATCGCCGAAGTCAAACGCTTGACCGACGGACATGGAGCTCGGGTGGTGTTCGATCCGGTTGGTGGACCAACGCTTGCCAAGTTAATATCCGCCACGGCCTATCACGGCATCATTTTTCAATACGGCGCTCTCAGTCCGGAGCCAACGCCGTTGCCGCTGTTCGAAGTGCTGGAAAAATGCCTGACCATTCGCGGATACGTGATGTTCGAAATCGCCAAGGAACCGGCCAAACTGAAACGCTGCATCGATTTCGTCGTGGGCGGACTGGCCAGCGGTAAACTGAAGCCGATCATCGCCAAGATGTTCCCCTTGGAGCAAATTGTCGAGGCGCACCGCTATTTGGAATCGAACCAACAGATTGGAAAAATCGTGGTCACTGTTTGACAGGCCACTAAGACCGGCGGAAACTTGTCAGCCGCCCGACAAACAGCTATTTTAAGTGCGCATTGTCGAAACTGGTTTCAATGTTTGGAAATTGATTTTCGTAATCGTTCACCATCAAATACTCGAATAGGAGAACAACCATGGCGCCGTTGACTGCCGCGCAGCCCAAATCGCGGAAAAATCACGCATTGGCCACGCCGACCGACCTGAGCCGCGAGGGCGTTTCGGAAATCTGTGAAAGTTTGCGCGGCCTGTTGGCCGACGTGTTTGCGCTATATGTGAAGACCAAAAACTTTCATTGGCACATGAGCGGACCGCACTTCCGCGATTATCACTTGATGCTAGACGAACAGTCGGACCAAATTTTCGCCATGACCGATGATATTGCGGAACGCGCGCGCAAAATCGGCGGCACCACGCTGCACTCCATCGGCGAGATCGCCAAGCATCAACGCTTGAAGGATAACAACGCGGAGTTTGTGGCGCCCCAGGAGATGCTGGCGGAACTGTGCGCCGACAATCAACAACTTACGGAATCGCTGCGCGAAGCGCATGAAGTGTGCGATCGGCACAACGACGTGGCCACGACCAGCCTGATTGAAGTTTGGATCGATCAGACCGAACGCCGCACCTGGTTTTTGTTTGAAGCCAGCACGGAACGTTGAATCTGTTAAGGACGTTTTGTTTCGAAGGAGAAACCCATGCCGCAAACCATCGAGAAAAAATCTGCACCGGCCGACAAGCTGTCGCAGGATTTGCTCAAATCGTTTGACGATGTGTTCGGATTGCATCCCGGTTTCCGACCCGTACACGCCAAGGGGTTGATGTGCTCCGGCACGTTCACTCCCTCGGCGGCTGCTAAACAGTTGACGCGCGCTCCGCAGGTAGCTCGGCCTTCGACGAATGTGATTGTGCGGCTTTCTGATTTTGCGGGCGTGCCGAATGTTCCCGATAATCATCCCGAAATTGCCAGTCCGCGGGGCATGGCCATCCGATTTTATTTGGCCGAGCACGTGCATTCCGATATTGTGGGGCACTCGGCTGATGGCTTTCCCGTGCGGACCGGCGAGGAGTTTTTAGAATTCCATCGGGCGGTTGCCGCCAGCCCGTCCGAGGCGCCGCATCCTACGCCCGTGGAGGCGTTTGTCATGTCGCATCCCAAGGCACTGGAATTTGTGCAATTGCCCAAGCCGCTGCCGACCAGTTTTGCCCGCGAGTCGTTCTTTGCGGTGTCGGCGTTCAAATTCACCAATGCGGAAGGAGCCAGCCGCTTTGGCCGGTATCGCATTCTTCCTGAGGCGGGCAACGAATATTTAACGGCCGAGCAAGCGGCCAAAAAATCGCCCAATTATTTGTTCGAGGAATGGACGGAGCGGATTGGCAAAGGGCCGATCAAGTACCGCATTTTGGTGCAATTGGCCGAGGCACAAGACGAAACCGCCGATGCCACCATCCGCTGGCCGGCCGACCGCAAGGAAGTGGAATTCGGCGTCATTACCCTGACCCAGCGTGTGAACGACCAGGAGCCGGAAATGCGGAAAATCATTTTCGATCCGCGCCCCAATGTCGATGGCATCGAGGCCAGCGCCGACCCGCTGTTTGAAGTGCGGGCCAATCTCTATTTACTCAGCGGCCGACGCCGCAGAGCGGCCAGTGCCGGGTAGCGCGAAATTTCGCGATCTTAGTTAATTTTGCAGCGGCGTATTTTCGCCGCCGGCGATGGTGCTTAGCGCCATCAAATCTTTAGCGAGGATCGTGTCGTCGATCGCGCTGACATGGCCGTCCAGATAGACAAATTGAACAACGCCCACGTGGTTGCTGCCGAATTTAGAAACCGTGTTTTTGTCATCCATATCGTTTGGGCCGCTGGCAAATCCTTCTTGCGTTCCAGCGAAAATCGTCCGCGGTTGGTCGCCGGAGATAAACGCCGTATCGCCTTGGTCGTAATCGTGCATGTTCTCCGGGCGAGTGGGATCAAACGGCGGGATGTACCGCTCGCCGATAGCCAGGGTCTTTGATAATCCGTCGGTCACGTTGCGCACGGCAACGCGCGAACCGCTAAAAATGGGACCGGCTTTGGTGGGATCGTACGCTCCAAATTTGAATTGGATTGCCGTATTGGTTTGCTCGACCGCAACCATCCCGATGTTGTATATGAATCCAGCATTGGCTGCGTAATCGCCCAACGTGCCGGCGTGCAGCACAACGGGAGCAACATCGTTGTTATCGAAATTACGATCGGCCGCCGCCGAGCGCCGGCTGGGACAGGCATAGACCGCCACTGCTGTGCGCATGGTTTGGGTGTTCCCAACATCGTCGTCACGGACGGAACTGTTATAAGCGGTGTACATGGGATTTTCTTCCATGTAGGGCAGCAAGTAATATGCCCAAGAAAGTGCGTACTGATCGTATCGATTGCGCCCCATCGGAAAAACCTTTCGGACATCCAAATGCGACTGAATGGCAATGCCCATTTGCTTCAAATTGTTTTGGCATTCGCTGCGCCGGGCGGCCTCGCGCGCCGCTTGCACGGCAGGCAACAATAGCGCAATCAAAATTCCAATAATGGCGATCACCACTAGCAACTCAACGAGCGTGAAGCCCCAGGGCGCGCGGCGCATGACCAACTCCTTGTGCACTCGCTGTAGCGACTCCGCAGGTGGGTTGCGTCAAGGCGGAGTCCGGTGGGTGTGAACTTGGCGATAGTGTACCGAATCCGGTGCCCCGAAGTCAAATCGCCCGCATGGGCTCGTGGGACAATTTGTACATAGCCCGACTGTGCCAGTCGGGCGATTCGTTTAGGTCGTACTCAAATTGTCCCCACGACCCGCATGGGAAACTCGTCCCGCCCTGGTGCAGCCCATTTCAGCAAGCACGAATTATGCAGATGCAGAATTGGACGCACAGCCCGCGTGTGGGTAGGATAGCAGCCGCAGTCTTGGGGTTGAATTTCCAGATGCCTCGGGGGGTATCCTGGGAGATTGCGGATGAGCAAAGGTAAATCTCGTTCAGTCTCGCGGCGGCGGTTGATTACAGCGGCCTCGGTTCCGATGATGGCCGTGGCGCTGGAGTCAGGGCTATTCAATGGCCGCGCGCAGGCCGCGGAAGCAGCCGTCGCTGGATCGGCGGAAAAAAATCTGGCCGGAATGCGCGTGTTTAACGTGCGCGAATACGGAGCCAAAGGGGATGGAACCACGCTTGATACCAAGGCGGTTCAGGCGGCAATCGACGCCTGCGCGGAAGATCGCGGCGGCGTTGTGCTGGTGCCGGCTGGCGCGTTTCTGATTGCTCCGATCGAACTCAAAAGCAATGTCACGCTGCACATTGCGGCCGGTGGAAAACTGTTGGCGACGACCGACCCGGCGTTATATCATCCCGTCCGGGGCATTCCGATCAATGGCGATCATACGATGGGCGACGGCAACGTCGGCCTGCTGTTCGCCGCCGAAGCGGAAAATATCACCATCGAAGGGCCCGGCGTCATTGACGGCCAGGGAAAACAGGTGCGCGCCGCCGGATTAAACGGCATCAATCGCTGCCACTTGCTGTTGTTTTATCACTGCACCAATCTCACGATTCGCGATGTGTACATGTTCCAAAGCTCGTACCACACTTGCCGGATCTGCAACAGTTCGTATATCAATCTCGACGGCATTCGAATTTTTAGTCGTGTAACGGGCAACAACGATGGGTTTCATTTCATCAGTGCCGACCATGTGACGCTCAGCAATTGCGAAATTCGCTGCCAAGACGATGCCTGTGCGCTGTTCGGCAGTTGCCAGTTTATTATGGTGACGAATTGTTTATTCAGTACGCGCTGGTCGGTATTTCGCTTCGGCGGCGGAACTGCCAAGAACGTGGCAGTTTCCAACTGTGTGATGTACCAGGTGTACGGCTGCCCCATTAAGCTGCATTGTGAGCCGGGCTCGCTGTTCGAAAACATGAGCTTTTCGAATTTGGTGATGGAAGATGTTAGCGGGCCGTTTTACTTGGGTGTTGGTAGGCAAATGCGCCGGCAACAGGGTGGCGACCAGGCTGGAAAATCGGACGGAAACGCAGCGGCCGCGAATGAAAAGGGAACCGCAAAAGCTGAAAATGCCCCGACCGAGAAAGCCGCCGATTCGCCCGCCAAGCGCTCGCCGGGAACCATTCGAAATATTTCTTTCAGCAACATCAGCGGCACCGTCGTTACAAAAATAAGCACACTGGACGATTCCGAAGCGCTAGAAACACGCTCCCACGGAGTCACCAACATTGGCGAGCAACATTCCTGCATTGTGCTCAATTGCGTCGAAGGGCAAGTGATGGAAAACATTTCGCTCAGCGATATTCGCCTTACTTTCGGCGGCGGCGGCACGGCGGAAGATGCGGCCCGGCGCGATCTGCCGCAAATTGCCGGCGAATATTTTTCGCTGGGCGCGATGCCTGCCTATGGCTTGTATGCCCGCAACGTGCGCGGCCTGATGCTCAATAACATCCGCTTCCAAGTCGCCACGGCGGAACTGCGCCCCGCGGTCATTCTCAGCAACGTGCAAGATGTTTCGATGCTAGGCCTCTCGGCCGAAGGCAATCCGGAAGCGGAATCGTTGCTGCGGTTCATCAACACAGCCGACACTTTAATTACGGCCCCGCGCGTACTGACGTCAGTCGCCGTGTTCTTGCGCGTGGAGGGAGCGAAAAACAAAACCATCACCATCGACGGCGGCGATATATCCAAGGCCAGCAAGCCGTTGGATTTTGCCGATGGCGCCAGCGAAACTGCCGTGAAGTTGCGTGGTTGAATTGGTGCGGGAAAATAGCCGGTCGGCCACGACGTCCGCAGGCTAACCAGAAGTTGTCGAAAATATTATCGGCCCACGTCTTCACATTCGCAGCGGCTTGCGCCCCGCCGCGCGCCGGGCATCCGCCACTTGCCCCCGGTGGGTCATCGTGTTGAAAATGATGATCAGAAAGCACTGCCAATACGTCCCCACGAATTCCTTCATCTCCGGCGGGCAGCCCTTGGCCGGCTGATCCAAATCCGCATCGCTGAGTGTGTCGAGCAGTTTCATCGTCTCGGCCCGCAATTCCAGAAATTTTTCGCGAATTTCGTCCAGCGACGGATAGCGGCCGGCATCGGCGGTCGGTTCGCTTTTCATGCCGAACAATTCGCCCCAATGAGCCACCGGATTTGGCCGGCCAAGCATGATGTGCTGGACGAGCGACCCCTCTGTGTGCGCCATGTGTCCCATCACCCACAGCGGATGGTTGCCTCCCTTGGGCGTCGGGAACGTCAGCGGCGCGTCTTTCATGTCGTCAACCAACAGCAGCGCGCCCCGCGCACTCCCTTCCAATCCTTTGCGGATAAAATCCACGGTTTTCATTAAGCATCTCCTAGCAAACGACGCTGAATCGCCGGATGCTCACAGCATCCGGATCGGAAGGCGTGGCCTTCCGTCTATTTTTAAATTACACCGGCGTTCCTTCGGCATTCTACCGTGTACCCCGCTTCGCCTCTGCGGCAGTCTTAATGGTATTCATAATATCGCCCCAGCCTTTGTTGAGTCCTTCCAAGTGCTCAGGCGCAATCAGCCCGATGGCCTGATGCACGAACGAAAGCTTGGTGCCGCCATCTTCTTCCGTAAGCCGATATTGAATGAACGAAGCCACGGGATACGACATCATCATCGGTCCGGTAATTTCCAAAAGCTTCGGCGGCTTAATCACTTGCACGTGCCCCCACAAGTGGCCCGTGTTGTTCCCCAGATCGCGATACCAGCGTCCGCCCGGCCACGCTTCCAGCTTGAGGTTCATTTCGGTCAAGCGGTCCTGCGGCTCCAAAACCGTTTCGAAAACAATGTCGATGGGCGCGGCAATTTGGATTTCTTTGCGCACGTTCAAAGTTTGAATGCTGGACGAAGCCTTGGCAACAGGCGTAGCAGTTGCGGTTGACATGATAAGTTCTCCTAAAATTAAGGGTTGGGTTTGCGTTGCGCCCTCTCGCGGGCTTTTTGCTCCGCTCGGGCTTTAATTTGGTCAAGATGTTCGGTCCAGAACCGCTCGTATTGCTCCAGCCAATTGACCGCATCGTGCAGCGGCTCAGCAATCAGTCGCAAGTGATATTCGCGCCCCTGCTTGCTCCGTTTGAGCAGCCCGGCCTGTTCCAGCACGCGAATGTGCTTAGAAACCGCGACAAACGAAATGCTAAACGGCGCCGCCAGCGCCGTAATGGTCATGTGGCCGTCCGCCAATTGGGCCAGAATCGCTCGGCGCGTCGGGTCGGAAAGGGCGAAAAACACCCGGTTCAGCGACTTGGGAAAATACTTAACCATTTGGTTTAATTTATATCGGCATTCCGCAGCCGCGTCAATGCCTGGCAGCCAAATTTTTTTTGAGAAATCTGCCGTCACCTAATTTGAATGAAAAACGACTGGGTGGCCGGGGTCGAGGCCGCCGAGCCCCCGGAATGGAATGACGAAAGACCAAATCCCAATGACCAATAATTCCTGCGACTCGCTATGCGAATTGGTCATTGGTGCTTGGTCATTGGCCATTAACCACGTAAAATTGGCCGCTTACGTTTACCGCACTTTTTTGTGGGAGATAATTTCATGAAAGGCTCTTGGGCGCTGATCACCGGCGCTTCCTCCGGTTTTGGTTGGGCAATTGCCGAACAATTGGCGGCCCGAGGTGTGAATTTGCTGATCACTGGGCGCCGGGAGGATCGGCTGCTGGAATTGAAAGAGAAAATTGTGAACGAACACAAAGTGCTGGTCGAGCCGCTGGTGTTCGACGTCCGCTCCCTGGAGCAGTGCGAAGCGGCCCTCAAGCAAAAAGCTTCTCTGGTGGCCAATGTTTCCATTCTCATCAATAACGCCGGGCTGGCCCGCGGAGGCGAGCCGCTGCCGACAGGCAAGATCGAAGATTGGGATCAAATGATCGACACCAACATCAAAGGCCTCCTGCACATGACTCGGCTGGTGCTGCCTTACATGATCGAACGCAACACCGGCCACATTGTGAACCTGGGCTCCATTGCCGGTCGCTGGGTGCCGCCCGGCATGGGAGTTTATTCGGCTACCAAGATGGCCGTGCGGGCCATTACCAACGGCTTGCGAATCGACCTGATGGGAAAAAACATTCGGGTGACGAACATCGAGCCCGGCATTGCCGAAACGGAATTCGCCCATGTGCGGCTGGCGGACGATCAAAAAGCGTCCGCCATTTACAAAGGCATCACGCCGCTCAGCGCGAACGATGTCGCAGAAGCCGTGCTGTGGTGTTTAGATCGCCCGGCGCACGTGAACATTCACGAACTGCTGATCACCCCGCAAGCCCAAGCCGGCGTCGGCGCCGCCTACGTGCACCGCAGTTGAACGCTCACACAAAAATACATAGCCCGACTGTGTCAGTCGGGCCGCCACTCACTTCGCTTGCACTTTCCCCGCTCCCGGCGACCACCACTTCACAACAAAGTACGTGGCCGGCGTGTCCCCCACGTTTTTGAAGCCGTGCAATTCATTCGAGCTGTTGAAGATCACCGAACCTGGCCCCACGCGCTGCCGTTTATCGTTTTGCAGCACATCCAGCGTCCCCTCTTTCAGCAGCATCAATTCTTCTTCCGGATGCTGATGCGGCGGATGCGGCTCTTCGCCCGGGTTCACGGTGGTAATGTGGCACTCCAGCCGGTCGAGTGTGGCCACCGGCGTATCGAGAACCTGCCGCTTGGCCCCCACCTTGGTCATTTGCTCGTTCATCTTCTCCCAATCGAACACGGAAGAATGCATAACGGGCTTGGCGCCTGCTGAGTTCGACTGCGCCGAGCTCGATTGTGCCAGCGCCACGGCGCCGGCCGCCGGAATCGCCGCCGCCGCGATGATCATTTCTCTACGGGTAATCATGACAGCCCTTTCAAAAAGAATTCAGTGGGGCGAAACACAATGATGGCAGTCCCCCGGCCACCGCGCAATTTAATTCAGGATAGGCTCGGGCACCGGGTCTGTGCAGGGTTAAACCCGAATTTATCTTACTTTAATTCCAAGGGTTATTGAGTCGCCACACTAAAAGGTTGCCATCACTTCAACGTGGTCGCTTGGCCGCTGCAGCATCGGCAAAGCTAGGCCCGTCGTAACCTGCCCCAGCGATGCGGCTTTTTTCATTTAAGCTACAATGCGGGCATGGATGCGAGCAGCCAAGCCAATTCGGTTTTGAGATTTCGCAAAATGAGGATGGTTTTCTCCGCAGTCAGTATTATCGCGGCAGGCCTCTTCGTTTTTCTTTGGGTGCGCAGCTACCGGTGGTTTGATACAATCAATTTTCGCCACGCAGACAATCTGCTTGTAGGCGTTATGTCCGAGAATGGCGCGATCACCTTTTGGAACGATACTCCGGCGCTTCCATTCCTCGGCGATCCGCCGCAGCCTGGCGTAACATTTCGAACGGGCTCGCTCAGGGGATATCACAGCGATATCCAAGATGCACGGATATTATCCAAAGTGTTTAGGTGGTTTGCTCGACCATCCACACACGCCTGGCGAGTGCCCGATTGGTTTTTTGCCATGCTCGCGGCAGCCTTCGCACGATTGCCCTGGTGGCGCGGTTGGAATTCCCGCTTTAGCCTCCGCGCGCTGCTCATTGCCATGACGTTGCTGGCCATCGCCTTCGGCTTACTGACGCTCGCGCTGCGGGGCTGCAAACAATCTTAGTCACCGCTGAAACGCAAATAGCGGTGTACGCGGTCTGGCAGAGTCGCTCGGCGTCTCTGCGTCTCTGTGGTTATTCTGCGGTAAAACCTCGACCATCGCTGGCCTAAAAATTCTCTTGCATTGTGTACGTATGTACATTACACTGATTCTCGCCATGGACCGGTACCTGGGGTGTAACAGAAACTACTGCGTAACAGCAAGAAGCGGACTGACCCAGATTGCGGTTCCATGACAGTGATGACACGAAAGGGACTGGCGGGACGGCTGTTTTCGTAACCGCGGGCTGCTGCTCCGTGCTCTGTGTCTCTGTGGTTTAATTCGTGTAAAAAAGCCGCCGGGCACTGGACGAAACACACAACAATTCACCAACAATGCACACTTTCGGACGTAAATCCACCGCTTTCTGTCACTCGCCATCGCGTGCCCAGGTGCAAATTAGCTGTACCGGCATCGCGGGCCACCTGACAAAACAAGTCCGTTTTGTCCGAAAACAAAAAAACCCCGACAATATCTTCAACACTGCATTCCCCATTCTCCCCTCCGGATTCCCCATTCCCCAATCCCCACTCCCCATTCGACATTCCCCACTGCCCGCTGAGGATTTTCTTGACCATCTTGCTACAATTACCCGGTTGCCTGAAATTCTGCGTCATCAAGGTTCCGCATTTTTAGTAGCACGATTTATGGCCAATCGAAACACACTCGGCGGGGTCATTCACACGTACCAGCGGTACGATCCCAAGCGTTTTCCCAGCCCCACGCAACCGCCACCGGACATGGTTTCGCCGGCGTTCGAGCACTTGTTGGCCTTTGGCGAATTGCGGGAATTGAGCGAAGAAGAACTGGCCCGGGCTGTGAAAATTGATCCCAGCCAAATTGCCGGATTGGGGCCCACGTTGGAATCGCTGAAGGCGGCCCTGGAAGAACGCAAACGCAAAATTCTGCAAACCTACGAGACCGAGACCGTGCAGAAATTGGCCGGCGACGCTTATCGCGAAACCGGCGAGCAAATTTCTCCGCCGAAGAATTTGCGCGATCGCTTCCGCCGCGCTTTTCAGGAAGAGCAAATTCGCGATTTGGAGCGGGTGTGGTACGCCCACGGAAACGATAATTCGCCATTCGCCCGTCAGTTGGTGAAATTGGTTGACAAGCTCGGCGATAAGTACGAAATCGACGAGCTAGCCGCCAAGTACGATTTCACCGGCCGCACAGCGATGAACGTGCCGCAGGCGATTGAAATCAAGGAAGAATTAGAAACTATCGACCGGCTGCTCAAGCAATTAGAAGAGGCGGCCAAGAACGCGCAAATTGGCATCATCGATTTGGAAGAGTTGGCCCAGTATGCCGAGCCGGGCGACATGGACAAGCTCGCCCAAATGCAGCGGCAAGTGGAAGAATTGCTGCGTCACATGGCCGAGCAGCAAGGCTTGCAGCGCGGCAAGCGGGGCTATGAGCTCACGCCCAAGGCGTATCGCCTGTTTCAGGGGCGGTTGCTGGAGCAGATTTTCTCGCAGTTGCAGGCAGCCCGGACCGGGCGGCATCAAGGGCCGGTCGTTGGCGAAGGCGCTGTCGAGTTGCAGCAAACAAAACCATACGAATTTGGCGACAGTGTGGCGAACATGGATATTCCGCAATCGTTGGTGAACGCCATGATTCGCGACGGGGCCAAACTGCCGCT